>CAZQLB010000058.1:0-5828 GCA_964593915.1 uncultured Pseudobdellovibrionaceae bacterium | reverse complement strand
GGCCACCCGATAACGCGTGGGGATAGGCGGATAAACGATCCGCTAGGGACTCCAGTTCAACCATATCAAGCAAAGTCAAAATGCGGGTATGTACGTCGTTCTTGGTCCACAAGGGGTGCGCCAGACGAATATTTTCCGCGATCTGCTGCTTGATGGTGTGCAGGGGGTTCAGGGCGGTGAGTGGTTCCTGAAAAATCATGCTGGCAACCTTGCCGCGCACCGCATATAAATCCTTTTCCGATGTGGTTAAAATAGATGTACCATTCAGGATAATGCGGGATTGTGCCCCATACTGAGCCGCAGGGGTCAAAAGGCGCAGGCAAGACAGCGCTGTGATCGATTTTCCAGACCCCGACTCTCCAACAAGAGCAACCGTTTCCCCTGCATGAATGTCAAACGATACGTTTTTGACAGCATGAAAAGATCCGCCGCCGGGCGTTTTAAAAAAGATGTCCAGGTTTTGAACCGATAAAACAGGGTTCTGATCAGAAGAGGCATGCATCATGTCCATAGCATCGGGGATTTTGGAACCGGGGTCAAGCATCGATCATGGTCAAACCGCTGGGGCGTGCCGTGATTTTAGGGGCTGAGAGTGGATAAATCCAATCCGGCAACGTACCGCGCTGTTTTTTGGTCATCATCGCGGGTATTTTGTCCAAAGAGGCTAAATCCAGCCTTTTCAAAGGTGCTGATACTGCCGGTGTTATCTTGAACAATATTTGCAGCCAGGAAAGTGATGCGAGGATCGTTTTGTGCGCTTTGTACCGCAGCTGCGATCAAAGATTGGGCCATACCATTTCGGCTGTATTCCGAAGAGACCAAAAGACATTCGATCAAGCCGATAGTGTCTTTTTTTGCAGCCGCCTGAAAGGCTGTTTTTAAAGTATTATCCGTTTTTTGGGCATAAGAATCATCGGCATCCAAGGTGGATGCTATAACAGATCCGTGCCGCAATATAATCATCCCGCGGATGTGGGGGAATCCCAAATCGCTGCCTGTCTCTGCCACCCATATCCGGGCATCATCGCGGCCAAAGGTCAAAGCATGAAAATCACCCATCGTCCGATCCATCATCCAATGCGAATGGGGAAGGCTGTTCCTTTGTTCGTCGAAGAACGTATAAAGGCGCAAAGCTTCATTTGCGTCGTCACGTTTAATTTGAGTGATTTGATAGTCTCTCGTCATGAGTTTTATATGACATAAGAAATAATCTTCTGTCAATCATAAAAATAAGAACTTATGTCGGGCGTTTATTCGGTTGGTGTATCCATCGCGGCAGTAATAATATCGGGGCTGTATCCTTGCCGGCCCAGGGCGGCGAATGCCCGCGCGCGCGCCTTGTGCCGGGCGGCCTGGTCCTTGTCATCCACTTTTGACGGATCGTGATAGGGCCATAATTTCCGGCGCTGCAAATACCGGCGGGCCGCGCCTTGTTCGTTTTCCTGCTGTATGTCTGGGGGCATCTGGTTTAAAAGTGCCTGAATTGTCCCGGGGGCAAAGCCCCGCTGCTGCAGCCGCAAGGCGATCATGCGCCGGGACGTTCCGCGCGTGCTGTACCCTTGGATCAACTGTTCTGCCAATTGGTCATCGTTTATATAAGATAAGGTCCGCAGGCGATCGATTTCCGCATCAATCAGCGGGATTAAATCCGCCTCGACCTGATCGGGGTGATCCTTGCAGGACCGTTTGATTTTTTGGGTTAAAATGCGCCGCACGCGTCCTTCGGATGCCGCGTATCGTTCCAGATAGTACAAGGCCGCATGATGCAAGTAATCGGCGGTAATGCGTCGTGCGGTGCGGCGTTTTTGGTTCGTTTTATCCATAAGACTTGATATTTCAGTTGAAAAGTTCACTTCTATAGAGCAAATGTTGAGACAATCAGCTTTTCCTCCCCCTCTCATCATGCTAAAGAAAGACGAGAAAATAAAGGACCTATCATGTCAGAAAACGAGATATTTATTTCAAACGCCAATGATAATAGCCAGGATAACATGATCCTGCCGTTCTCGTTTGATCGGTCGGCTGTCCGCGGGCGTATTGCACGGATGGGGTCTGTGCTGCAGGATATTTTGGATCCGCATGATTATCCCGAACCCGTAGCGCAGTTGGTGGCAGAGGCAGCGGCCTTAACCCTTCTGCTTGGCGGAATGCTGAAATACGAAGGTATTTTCACCCTTCAGGCATCGGGGGATGGCCCCGTGCGGATGCTGGTGTGCGATTTAACATCGGCGGGCGAACTGCGGGCGGTTGCCCATTATGATCGTGCAGAAGCCGAACAGATTATCCCCGCCCTTGCCAAAGAAACATCGGTTAAATCTTTGCGTCCCCATGATCGGGCATTAGACCTGAAAACACTTATGGGTAACGGCCATTTGGCATTTACCGTGGACCAAGGGGATCAGGAAGAACGATACCAGGGAATCGTCGCTCTGGACGGTCCCCAATTGTCCGACTGTGTTCAGCATTATTTTGATCAATCTGAACAAATTGGTACCACCATTCGTATCGCGGTTGGAAATGTGACAGATGGATGGCGCGCCGGCGGCGTGATGATCCAGCGGTTGCCGTTATCAGAACATGACAAAACAGAAGACCGACAGGAAGAAGTGCAGGATGATTGGGACCGGGCGGTTGCCTTATTATCAACGTGTACGCCTGATGAGTTATTAAATGACCAGCTGTTATCAACAGATCTTTTGTATCGTTTGTTCCATGAGGAAGATGTGCGCGCCTATACGCCTCTTCATTTGCGTAAAGGGTGCCGGTGCCATACCGAAAAGTTGATGGGTATCTTGAAAACCATGTCGCCCGATGATCTGACACATATGACGGTTGACGGGCGCATCACAATGACGTGCGCCTTTTGTGCCAAGGATTTTGTTTTTGTACCAAGCGAACTATCACCCCCAGAAAAAGGAGAAGTATAATGCGTTATTCTGTATTACTGATGGGATCGGTTGCGGCTTTATCGCTTTTGACAGCGTGCAGCACGACATCCGCCCCCGAAACCAAAGGTCCGCGTCTGGTTGCAGATCAGACCCAGGCATTGGATCTGAGTGTTGGACAGGTACGGATCACACCGCCGCCGGCATCTGATATGCCCACCGGGTTCAGTGTATCATTCCCCCAAATGTTGCAAACATATGCCATGCGCCGTTTTATAGGCGATAGCACATCAAGCCAAGTGTTGCTGGTCTCTTTTGAACGGGCAGACGTAAAATATGCACGAACAGAATCATCAAATGATGTGACGCGCTGGATGCGCCTTGATGGGCATGATGATTATACCCTGTCGGTGCGCATGCGTATGACGCTTCAAAATGCGCAAGGGGCGGACCAGGTGACGCACGAGATTTCTTTGCAAAACACTTTATCGCTGCCGGATGCGATTTCTTTGGATGAACGGGATCGCCGGACCAAAGAATTTACCGAACGATTCCTGGCGGATCTGGATTCGCGCACAACCCAGGCATTGACCAGTACCTTTCTGGTGACAACGCCTCGATAAGAATAGCCGATTTTTATAACCACTTGAAAGATTAAATAAACACTGTCATTCCCGCGAAAGCGGGAATCCATTTGGAAGCAGTTTGGATTGCTGCAGGATGGATCCCCGATGTACGGCGTTGCCGTTTCGGGACAATGTTCGATTATTTATTCAGGTGGTTATAAAGGGTTTCATCCCCCTCTAGGATAGATCATAAAAAAAGCCCCGCTGCATACGGGGCTTTTTTATTATTCAAATATTGTTATTCAAACGTAACCGATACACGGCGGTTTGCGGGTTCGCGAACACCATCTGGTGTTGGAACCATCAATTCGTCTTCGCCGCGGTGTTCAACACGGATCAGTTTCGGATCTACGCCCAATTTAACCAAAGCGTCTTTTACAGTATTCGCGCGTTTCAGGGACAGGCGTTTGTTATAGACCTTTGTCCCGGCGGTGTCTGTATGGCCCGTTACAACAACGGTATTCAAGGCACGGTTTTTAATCTCGCTAGCAGACGAGTCAACAACGCTTTGGCCGGCTGGCAGGATGTTGTAACGATCAAAGTCAAAGAAGATCAGATAAACAGCATCTTTGACATCCATAGGTTTGGAAGGATCAATATCCATCGGTTCAACAGGAGCCATGTCGTCAGGGGCAGGAGCCTCGGTCACAGGGGCTTTCACCAGGCTGTCCAGAGTCATCATCACTTCTTCAAACCCTTTTTTACAGGCGGCATAACCTTTTCCGGATGCGCCATCTTCTTCGGCAGCTTCAATCCAGCAATCATAACGGCCTTGCGCCATCGCGGATTCTTTTGGCGCGATTTCACGGGCGCCGATGTCATAAACACCCATCAAACGGGCACGGGCAGCCGAAAGGGTATCGATATCTTCGGCATTCAGGTTCCAATCACTGACAGGTTCTGGCAAAACGACTTCGCCAGCTGCTGCGGCCAATCCCTTGCGTGCAAAGTGCAGCGCATCGGAATAATCCATATTCACGTTTTGCTCGCTATTTGCAAAATCACGGTATTCGGCCGCAAGTTGCTGTGTAAACGGGCTGCCGACAGCGCGGGCTTCGTTCAGCGCCTCAACCTCTTTTTGGCTTTTGAAACCGGAACAGGCGGTTAAAAGCATCATAGCAGATCCAACCAGGATGGTACGTGTGAGGGTCATGGAATACTCCTTATTTGACATAATTTATTTTTTTGAGGGTAGACTCAAAAAAGGTCGTGTTCTGGGCTTAACCGTAACAGGTCAATACGTCAAAGTAAAGTCCTGTACGTTTGTGAATACAGGTCATCCACAGGGGAAGGAACAGGGCGCATCGCCCATGGTCTATAGATAAATATAGATAAATAAGGGGCTTGATCTTTTTAAAAGAGAGGGATAAACAAGGGGCATTCATGACGGAAATGCGGGCGTAACTCAGCTGGTAGAGTGTTAGCTTCCCAAGCTAAATGTCGCGAGTTCGAACCTCGTCGCCCGCTCCATACCGTATGTTCTTTTTTGTATAAAAAGCGATTAACTGGCTCATATAATGACGAAATTGTCGGCTATAACGGGTTCTTGGAAATTAACCAATGCAACCGTAGAACAAGATGTGCGGGCCGATGTTCAGAACATTTTTCGGGCCGGGGGCGGTATTGTAACGGGCGGCGCACCGGGTGTTGATTTCTTTGCGATGGATGAGGCAATAAAGGTGGATCCGTCTGGGGGGCGGATACGCATTATTTTACCAATTCCTCTTTCAAAAATGGTAGCTCATTTCAGGCAACGTGTTACCGAAGGGGTGATTGGGCATGAACATCGTATTGATGATGTGATCGCGGTATTAGAATACCTTTATGGATGTGGGCCTGATATTGTGACGGATGCGGGGTTTGAAACAGCAAACCAGGAGAGTTATTATGCCCGTCATCATCAAATTATCGCCTTGGCATCTGATGTTTATGCATATCAAGTGAACGGATCTGGTGGCGTTCAAGATACGATTGATAAGGCATATGAAAAAGGAATCCCCGTCTATCTGCGGTCTTATACTGTGTAGATACTCCCTTTTGTTGGTTATTTTCATATTGACATCAGGCGTTTTTTACCTTTTTATTTTACAGATTTTTTAAAAAGGACAGTATGTGATGGATTCATATGATCAAAAAGACGAATCAGATCCGGTAAATGGGTCAGGCATGACCCTTCCTGCGTGGATGGATGACTATAAAGACCTTATACTAACGGATAAGTCAGAAAGCCGGTCAAATTCCGATTTGACGGGTTCAGATCAGGATAAATATCGTTATTTTGGGATTGTTTTCTGGCCAGATGTCTCTAAACCAGGGG
>CAZQLB010000057.1:0-9934 GCA_964593915.1 uncultured Pseudobdellovibrionaceae bacterium | reverse complement strand
GCGTAAAACTGGCTCATGAACCCGGAAAGAAGTCCGGCTGCATCCATATCGTCCGTATGACTGGGGAAAAAGGATAAATGTCCATAATTCTGACCCCCGCGGAATAAAAAAACCTGGATACACGGAACGCCGCGTTCAATGACCGTCGCCATGACATCGGCATTTTGAATATCGGTCATATTGATGTCTTGCCGCGCCAAAAGGGATCGCAGCGTGCGGATCCGGTCGCGGTACGTGGCCGCCGTTTCAAAATCCATCTGGTCCGATGCGTCTTGCATCTTTTTGGTGAAATAGTCCTGGACATCATTGCTTTTCCCATCCAGAAAGGCGCGTGCCTGATCAACTTGCTGGGCGTATTCTGATTTTGATACTTTTTGAACGCAAGGGGCGGTGCATCGTTTGATGTGATATTGCAAACAGGGACGGGTGCGCGCCGCGAAATACGGATCTGTGCAATTCCGGATTTGAAAGACCTTGTGGATCAGGGTGATGGTGTCAGATACGGCGCTGCCCGATAAAAAGGGGCCGAAATAATACCCATCCCGCGTGCGGGCACCGCGATGTTTATAAACACCCGGAAAATCATGATCCTTGGGGATCAGGATAGAGGGAAACATCTTGTCATCTTTGAGCAGGACGTTATAAACAGGGCGCAATGATTTAATCAAGTTCGCTTCCAGCAGCAGGGCTTCTGATTCTGTATGCGTTTCGACAAATTCCATCTGGCGGGTCAAGGCGACCATGCGCTGAATGCGCAAGGGCATGCGCGGGACCTGTGTATAGTTGGTGACGCGTTTTTTTAACGATTTTGCCTTGCCCACATATAAAACCGTGCCATCCGCAGACAGCATGCGGTACACCCCGGGCCGCAAGGGGAGGTGGGCAAGATAATCGCGGATTACCTGGATCCCGGTTTCAAGGGAAGATGCATCGGTCATGTTTCTGGTTATAGCGGATGCCCCAAAAAAGGTACAGAGGATAGCTTTGTTTTTTATGGAATAGGTCTGAATAAATTGCCGTATAAATTGCCGTTATAGAAACGTGTATAGGGGTTTTTATTTTCTTCTTGACGGATTAGAGATTCATGTTCATAGTATCAATACTTGATACATATCAACAAAAGGGAGGTTATGCATCATGCTGCACCAAAACCAAAAAACACCGCCTGTTTGGCTTGCGGATGATCATCTGGATTTACATGATAGCGCGAAAGAAAGTAAAGAATCTGGGCGATTTTCATCGCCACCTTCGTTTATTCCGCCCCTGCCGCCCGATCAGCGTCTGTGTGATTTGCGTGATCAGACGTATGACGGATTATACCTGAAAGGGGTTGATTTTTCAGGTGCGGATATGCGCGGCGTAAATCTGTCGGATGTGTATGCGGATGGATGTCGTTTTTGTGATGCAAACTTTGTGGATGTGTGCTGCGCGGATAGTTTATTTGTAAATTGTGATTTTTCCGGCGCGCGATTTGGATCGGTCATGCTGGCTGGCGCGCAGTTCATCGATTGCCGTTTCTCAGGCCTATCGGCATTGTCCTTGCCGTGGGTCGATTGTCTGGTGCGGGATCAGAATTCTTATCGGTGTCAGGACGGGAAAGAAGTTTTGTTTGATGATCCGCCCGTCGTTATGGTGGGCCTGCGGGACCATATCGCATGGGTATCGGGACATATGATCGTGAATAATATCGTTCAAAATACAATCACAGAATGAAGAAAGGTGGGGAAAATAATATCCTTATGGATAGGGTATCTATCCATTCATATATATATTTCAGTATGTTATGAATAAATATTTTTATATTTTCCGTATTTTTAGTTGACAGCTCTCATGAATCGACATATGACAACACAACCAAGAGTTCATCTTGGTATAACAGATTTGTGATTGCTGTGGGGGCAGGAATGATTGTATATTTTCGCGTGTGGGGCGTGGGCAGTGTGCTGCTGGATGGTCGCCGGTCCTTTGGGGCAAAACCATTATGGCATGTGCACCGCATACGGGATGAAGTGATTTTGGATGTACCGTATATCCAGATGATTTTTACGCCGTGGTCGCGTCTTTGTAAGGATCGTGTGGGAAGAGAAAACGATTCACCTACGATACAAGAAACACAGGATACTTTTATACAACCACCAACTCGAACCATACATTGTCATCATGGCACCAACACAAAAGATTTCAGATCAGCAGACCGATACATTTATCGCACTGTTGAAACAACTCTATCGGATCGATCCCGAATTTCCGCTGCATTACAGTTTGTGCCTGGCGGAAATCGCGCGGGACGAGGGGTTGTCATTGACCCAATTGGCCGATCGGGTGGAGTTATCGCTGTCGACTGTATCGCGTATTATAGCGGCGCTTTCGCAATTTCGGCCCAATGGGCACTCTTATGGTTTGGTTGAATTACGTATTTCCCCCGAGGAACGGCGCCGCAAGGAGCTGTTCCTCACTCCCAAAGGATGGGCGTTGATGCGTGGCGTGGCGAGTGTTTTATCGTCCTATCGCACGTCTTCTGGCGCAGCGGCGTAGATCAAAACGTGGATATCCATATATTTTAAAAGGGGTGTAAATCACCCCTTTATTTTTGTGATCAAATTCGGTACGGTAACGGCACCTGTAAGTGAATGGGAATATGTCTATTTACTTTTTCGATAATGTGGCCTCGTGGCGGAACAGGTAGACGCAACGGACTTAAAATCCGTCGCTTGGCAACGAGCGTGCCGGTTCGATTCCGGCCGGGGCCACCATTTTACTTTTTACCATCATTCATCACCGTTCGCTAATGTTCATAAAATATCAATAAAATATGATGTATTTTTGTTGATTTCGATCACTCATGTTCGCTATAATTCATCTATAGCCGCCAAAAATGGGGGCATAATTTGGGGCATATGCCCCCAACGTGAAAATAATATGCCCCCAAAATGCCGTTAACGAATATACAATGTCAAACCGCCAAGCCAAAGGATAAGCCCTACAAGCTTTCTGATGCGGCGGGCATGTATCTTGAGGTTATGCCGAATGGGTCAAAATATTTCAGGCTTAAATACCGTTGGCTGGGTAAAGAAAAACGTCTTGCTTTGGGTGTTTACCCATTATTGAACTTGGCTGAAGCCCGCGAAAAAAGGGATGAAGCGCGCAAGCTATTACTTAACAATATTGACCCTTCAGCCGCTAAAAAACAAAATAAGCGTCAAGCCATCGTTAATGCCACAAATACATTCGAAGCTGTAGCGCGGGAATGGTTTGACAACCAACTGGACCGTTGGACCAAAAATTACGCCGACAATATCCTGCATCGGTTAGAAAACGATATATTTCCCCATATCGGCACCCGCCCCATTGCTGATATTACCCCGCCTGAACTATTGGACTGTTTGCGTAAAATTGAAAAACGCGGGGCATTAGACACGGCTGGTCGTGCCAAACAGACCTGCGGTCAGATTTTTCGGTTTGGGGTACAAACGGGAAAATGCGAACGTGATCCTTCCGTTGATCTGAAGGGGGCCCTCAAAACGCCAAAGACCAAACATTACGCAACGATCGACAGTAAAGAGATCCCCGACTTTATCAACACACTCGAACGGAATGATGCACGTCTCTATGCTCGCACCCGCCGGGCAATTTGGCTTTCCTTGCTCACCTTTACGCGTCCTGGTGAAATTCGTCAGGCACGTTGGTCCGAGATAGACTTTGATACCGCTACCTGGTCAATCCCGGCGGAACGTATGAAAATGCGTCGTAATCATATCGTGCCGTTAAGCCCGCAAGCGATAAAAGTTTTTAAAGAACAAAAAGAAGAGACTGGCGTTATCAACACCGACTATGTTTTCCCGTCACAAATTAATCCGCGCAAGCCGATGAGTGACGGCACTGTCAATCGTGCCCTAAAACATCTTGGGTATGGGCAAAACCTCGTTGCCCATGGTTTTCGTGCACTGGCCAGGACAACGATTCGTGAGAAATTAAAATACGATAGTGAAGTTATTGAAAAACAACTCGCGCATCGTACACGTAACCCGTTGGGCGAGGCTTACGACCGGACACAATTTTTAGATGAGCGAAGGCAAATGATGGATGATTGGGCGGATTATTTGGATTCTGTTGCAAGTGGTGGGAAAGTGATTACTGGTAATTTTCTGAAGGGAAACGCATGACTAGACAGAGCAATAAGTATTTAAATCGATATGACATCGAGCCTGCACCATGGGTTATGCCGAAAGAGGCAGAGGCGGCGAAGTACTTTTTTAAAGATTTTGCTGAAAAGAACAGAAATATTATTCGTAAAAAAGAGAAGTCTCTACCCAATATTGTACCGTACGAAGTAAGGTTAGCAGCTATTGAGGGTCTAGTAACAGATCCACAATTCAAAATTTTTTGGGAAAAGGCTGGAGAAAAAATGATTATTATTGCCATTTGTGGCTTGTTTAATAACTATATAGGTCCAGACAAAGAAAATATGCGCCCACTTATACCTGCAATTACCAAGAGTGAGAGAGATAAGCGTTTAGATGAAGCCGCAAAAAGCCTTAGGTCATTTTGTCGCATAGTAGGTTCAGATATAAGTATTGAGGACTGTTTCCGCCAGGCATTTTACGATTCATTAAAAGCTGGAAATTTTGAAACTAAAAACCTTCATAATGTCGGCGCATTTTTTAATAAATTCTATGAAAGCCTTATTGATAAAGGTCCAGATGGATGCCGGCAACGTACAAAAACACATGTTGCCTACCCAAGGAGTATGAATGAAGGAAATAAAGCGGAGAGAGGTCGGTTTATTTACAGGATCGCGGGATTGGTTACTCAAATATATGGACGTAGCAATTATGCCCTAACCTCTAGAATCTTGAATGTAGTTCGGTCAGATCTTGGTCATTTTAGTGATAATAATGTACGTCAATATATGAAAGCCCGACAATAAAACGAAATGCTCATCATTTTTTTAGAACCAAGCGTTTCGGTTTGATTCTGTGATAGCCGCTTTCATTTCCCTTAAAATAGTCAATTTGTTTTAATGCCTACGTGTCCACCCAAACACACAGGAGTTTTGAATATGACACAAATTTCACTATCCATCGAAGAAGCCCGTACCGCGACCGGTATAGGGCGGACCAAGCTCTATGCCGCGATTAATGCTGGACGATTAAAAGCCCGAAAATTCGGCAAACGCACCATCATCTTACGGGATGACTTGGATATTTTTTTATCCAACCTTGATTCCTATCCGGTAAATGAACGGGGGGCCAAATAATGTCCCTCCAAAATTTCATACAAAACTTACCCGAGAAATTGCAACAGGCGGAATGGCTTGCCCAGGGTTATGCCCATGGCAGACATGCTACCCTTGCCGATCAAGGCCGCTATCTACAGGCCATTCTTGATTCCTATGAATCATTGGGCGAAGCCATCAAAGACTTTGCATCGCATTACATATCCTCATCACAAAAAGGAGACAAATAATATGGAGACCCCAAACAAAAACGCTGCCGGCGGCAACCGGACAGCGTTCGTTAGTAAGCAATTAAAATATATACTTCCCTTCGGCCAGAATCAACAGATTGTAGATGCTGCCAGATTTAGGGCTAATAATACCAACTTAACTGCATTAGCCTAAAGAGAAATCTCATGAAAAATGATTTTGAAAACCGCAAACAGCGGGTGAAGACTCATGCCTTGAGCAATCTTCTAAATTTGTTACCGCAGATTTTTCCCGCGGGGAAAACCTCAGGCCATCATTTCCAAATAGGTAATGTGCAGGGTGATGCTGGGGAAAGTTTAAAGATCGAGATCTATGGTGAAAAGGCCGGCCTTTGGCATGACTTTGCAACGGATGAAGGTGGAGATATTTTTGACCTTCTAGCCTATTATTGGAGCCTCGATCCGAAAAATCAGTTTCCGCAACTGCTCGACAAGGCCGAAGAATACTTCGGTTTAAAGCCAAGCCATTCATCTAAACCAGTGACGACCGGGACTTGGGTGTATAAAGACGAAGATGGGCAACCTTGGATTCAGGTTCAGCGCGTTGAGGTTAATGGGGAAAAGTCATACTACCCACTTGATCTCAAACAAAATATTAAAAATTACCTGATACTCGACCCTTGTATAATTTACCCAACCTTGCTCAGGCAGACCGTATCATTCTTGTCGAGGGAGAAAAATGTGCCCAAGCTTTGATTGATAAAGGAATCCCAGCTACCACGTATATTGGGGGAGCAAACGCCCCTATGAGCAAAACTGATTCTTCCCCTTTGAAAAATAAACGGATTATCATATGGCCAGATAAAGGCAATAAGGGGTTACCTTATGCACGAAACGCACTCAAAACGCTCCGAGAAATCGGTGCTGCCTCGGTGATTGTTTTGCAACCCCCCGAAGACAAGCCGGATGAATGGGATGTTGCTGATGCGATTGAGGAGGGGTTTGATTACCTAAACTTTATTGAGAATGGCCCACGCGTCAGTGACCCTGGGGTATCAAATAGCTCCTCGCAAGATCGAAAGTTTTACTTCCATCCTGCTTCAGAGCTAACAGAGAACATAAAACTAATTGATTGGCTAATAAAAGGGATTATAGAGGTCCATACACTCGCCATGGTGTTTGGGGCACCCGGGTCGGGGAAGTCTTTTATTGCCCTTGATATGGCGTGTTCTGTCGCAACAGGTCTAGAATGTCTGGGGCATCCAACGGTACAGGGGGCGGTGTTTTATATTGCTGGTGAGGGGAAAAACGGACTTGGAAAGCGTTTGCGGGCTTGGGAAATTGAGAACAATATCAAGCTTCTGGGGCATCCTCTGTATATTTCTTCACGCCCCGCCCAATTTTATGATCAGGAATCAGCACAGGAAGTAGAAGCCGCCATTGAGGATATGGCTCGTCAGAACAATATTGTCCCAAACCTTATTATCATTGATACGCTGGCCCGTAACTTTGGTGGGGGAGATGAGAATCAAACCACTGACATGAATAAATTTATTCAACATGTGGATCTCGTTAAAGATAAATGGTCGGCTACGGCCCTTGTTGTCCATCATACGGGTCTACAAGAGCAACATCGCGCCAGGGGATCGATTGCTCTAAAAGGGGCGATGGACCATGAATATCGTGTAGAGAAAGAGGGGAACCTTATCACCTTCAGTAACACTAAAGAAAAAGATAACGAACAATCTGGCCAGAAGTTTTTAACCCTAAAGAAAGTCGAACTTGGCATATTTGATGATAGGGAACCACTGACGAGTTGCGTTGTTGTCCCATCCGACGTGTCCCAGTTCATCGCAAGTATGACTGGCCAGCCCCGGAAGACACTTGACCTCATCAAGAAGGCCATTAATGAGATCGGCGAAGAACTTAAGGTTGGCCGGAGCAATTCCCTAGTACGCGGGGCTAAGAAAGATTGTCTTAAGGAATTATTCAAAAACGAAAAAATTAGCACCTCGGACAAGCCGGACAGCGTGGATAAAGCGTTTAATCGGGCACTTAATACGCTAGAAAAGTCTGGTTTTATTGGTTATTCTAATGAATATGTTTACCTCACGGACAAACCGGACAAGACCGGACAGACATGAAATGCCAAATCGCCACTAAATGGACAGACAGGACAAATGCCTATAAGGCATTGTCCTTGTCCGGTGGCCGGTCTTATTCTTTTCGATCCAATTCCTCTAACGCCGCCCAAACACGCTGGGCTGGGTTTTCTATTGGCACCTCGATCTTGTTTGACTGACCAAGATACTGCTTACCCAACCAGATTTGCATGGTTACATTTCCATTCATGGCCGATTGCCATTGGGCACGCCGTAAAGCGATTTGCGCTCCAATTTTCTTTTGTTCAAAATACTCCGCAAATGTTTGGCCATAGGTCTCTTTAATCCGCCACGATAACGTATCGACCGAGACATCCAGGAACCCGGCAATCTCTTTTTCTGTTGCCATCAGTGAACATAACTTTTCGATATGCCCCCAATCTGTTTGAGTAAAAACCTTAACCGGGCGACCCATGCGTGGTTGGACCTGAATAGGTGAATTATTGTTTGATTCCAATGTATTAGGCATATGAAATTATATCATATAAATATCGCACACTCAATTAAATCAAGAATTGCAGTCCTGGATTGTCCAGTGTTGTGTTGTCTTTGGTGTAAGTAGCTAAAAAAGTGTCAGTTTCTTACATTATCTTTATGCAGAAATCCTATTTTACAAAACTTGACTGCCTGTTCAAGATTATGTTATTAAACTGGAATAGTTTTTATTTTAATAATTAATTGAAAGGGAAAATCATGGATTTAGATGAAGCAAAAGATGCCATTAAAGGTAAAGCAAAAGCTGCATGGACAAACAAAGCATCTAGATGGGGCTTGGGCATCAGCTTTGCGGCTAGTTTTATTGGGACGCAATCTTATGAAATCGTTCCCCCCATGAATTTTGCTGCCCGTGAAACGTTAGGTCAAATGGTTGCAACAAACCTGAAGTCTGGGTTTTATTGGAAACTTCCAATACAAGACACATTCTATATTTTACGCGAAAATACAATTATTCTTGAGGCGTCCGCAGGCGGCAGCAGAAATACAAAAGATCAAAACGATCTCTCTGTTGAAATGCGTCTTCACTATAAAAACAATCCTAAATCAGGCGTTCTCGCCTATCATGTTAAAGAGATGGCAAATGATGGTGGTGCAAAACTTCTTAAAGGACTTATCGACCAATCTGTTGATGCCGCAGCCGGATACAAAGCTGCTATTGATAGCGTAAATGATCCAAAAACACTTTTGTTTACCGTTGCCGATAATCTCCAATGGCGCTTAAACCAAAATAATGTCGCTATCGAAGTTGATGCGATTGAATTTAATGTTTTAAAAGTCGGTGGCCTAAGAACACCTGTCCAATTAAGGTTAAAAAGCCAAGCAGATGGAAAGTCTTGGGGTATTGAGAATATTACAGGGCCCGCTACTGTCCAGATGATTGGCGCACAAATCGCTGCCCAGAATGCGCCAGCGAGCGCTCCCCAAAGATAATGGGAAATACACCTAAAAATATGAGTACTAAGTCAGCGATAACAATTGCTGGCTTGGCTCTTGCTACAGCTTTTGCAGCCGTGAGCCGAACACAACCAGATCAGTTTGCGATACAAGAAACTCTTTATAGGTTTAACTCAGAGATTATCCCCCCACGAATATCTATTCAAATTCCCTTTATACAATTCACACATAATTTTCAGGCGAATACTCAAAAGATTGAATTTAATGCTGGAAGCTGCCGTTTCTGGCCATTGTGTGATAGCACAAAAGATCAGAACCCTCTAACGGCTAATATTGTATTGAATTATAAAATATTGCCGGATAAGAAAAAACTTTCCTACCATCTCTGGGAGATGGATGGGTTTGTTATGCCTGATGGATATTGGTTACTGACAGACTTACTGAACCAATCGACAAATGCTGTCATGGGCAGAGGTGATTTAGCTGAACACCTCAGAAAACCAGAAGACTTTCTTAAAGCTCTGAAAGAAGACTTTGCATTCCGAGCCGAGCAAAACAACGTACCAATTGAAATTGAAAGTTTAGAACTAAAGAAATTCAAAACATCGTATTGGCCCATTAACAGCATAGGCTACGCGGTCATTAAAGGCCCATAAACATCCTGCCTATATTAGGCTATAAAATTAAATCAAAACCCTTTATATACTTCATAGAAATTGAATATATAGCCCAATATTTCCAATCTAAATCCCACTCCATCCACATAATGACATTCTAATTATTCCATCCTCCCCCCGTCTGGGGGGGGATGGGGGTGTCTAATTTACAAACTCCCCCATCTCGGGCACGCGGTTGAACGCGATCTTGGTGCCAAGGTACCCGGCAAGGGTCGATGGGGTCTGACCCAACCGCACGGCCTCGCGTCCATGTTTGATATTAATCTGATCGATGACCCC
>CAZQLB010000056.1:0-10033 GCA_964593915.1 uncultured Pseudobdellovibrionaceae bacterium | reverse complement strand
AATATCAACGGTTCGGTTTGGCGACTATATGAACTCGATTCCTTTACCGGCGATGATTTCTGTTTTTAAGGCAGAGGAACTGGATAACAGCGGATTGATCGTGGTGGATAGTACGCTGATTTATTCGATTGTGGATGTTTTACTGGGGGGACGTAAGGGAACCCCATCCATTCGGGTAGAGGGGCGGCCGTATACAACGATTGAAACAAAGCTTGTGGAACGGATGCTGGTGGTGACATTGAATGACATGTCATCGGCATTTGATCCCCTCTCTCCGGTCAGTTTTAATCTGGAACGTATTGAAACAAACCCACGTTTTGCAACGGTTTCGCAATCAAATAATGCCTGCGTTCTGGCGCGGTTGCGGATTGATATGGGGGACCGCGGCGGTCGGATGGAAATCTTGCTTCCCTATGCCACACTGGAACCTATTCGGGAACTTTTGCTCCAGATGTTCATGGGGGAAAAATTTGGTCGTGATTCAATTTGGGAAACCCACTTAACGAATGAACTGTATCAAACAGAGGTGCAGCTTCAAGCTGTTTTATCTGAAAAATCGGTGCCGCTGGGTGAACTTTTGAACTGGCAAATTGGGACGCGGGTTGAGTTTAATACCCGTCCCGAAGATTTGATCGAATTGCGCTGTGGTCATTTTCCCATGTTTCTGGGGCCAATGGGACAGCGGCAGGGAAATATTGCTGTCCGTGTTGAAAATTATATTGAACCGTCAGATGCAAAGAATAGATAGGAGAGGCCATGACGTTTTCGCTGGCACTTGATGCGTTGATGACGATCCTTCTTGGATGTATGATTTATTTTGCGTGGCAATTGACGCGGCAGCTTGGGCGATTTCGGGAACACCGTTCCGATATGATGGTGCTTGTGCAACAATTGAATGGTGCGATTGCGTCGGCCCAGGCCTCTGTTGCCGAATTGCGCGATAATGTCGACATAAGACGAGAGGGGCTTGAAAAAACAGTGCGTTCGGCGATGGAACTGTCAGATGAGCTTCAGTTGATGGTTGAGGCAGGCAATAACCTCGCTTCTCGTTTGGAACGGGCCGCTGGTCGTTCTGATGTAGGATCTGAAAATAATCGTTCTGGCGCGGTAATCTCTGCCTCTTCTCAAAAAACAGAGGACGCGTCCTCTTCACCTTTTTCTTTTTCGATTCACGACCGTGAATTTGATGAGGGAGGGGTCAGACCTTCTTCTTTGTCCCCAGACGATGATTTGTTTTTATCCGAAGCGGAACGGGAATTATACCGTGCGCTATCGGCGGCACCCCGCCCCTCTCGGCTAAGCTAAGTTTTAAAGGAAAAACGTCTATATGCGCTTGCTTCCCCTTTTAATAATGGTTGCCGTTTTGGCTTTGACGATGCGAATTGGAAATATGGTGGTGGATATTCGCTCCTTGCCAGGTATCGCCAATGCGGCGGATCAAAAAATAAATCCAAATGATCTAGCCGCCACCGCGCCAGAGGCGGGGGAAAAAGCTTCTGATAAAGAGGGACAAAAGGACGCCGCGCCCAATGAAAAGGAAAGTTTAATAAAAGCAGATTCTGAAAAGGTGCCAGATGGGGGCGGGTCAGATACAAAAAAAGAATCCATAGCAAAACAAGATGCAAAAACACCCGAAAAATCTGGGAAGGATCAGGGGGTAAAACCTGTTGGTGCGGCTGCTTGGCCCGATGCAACCGATATGGATCCCGACTTGGAAAAAGTAAAAGCTCAGTTGTTCAAAGATTTATCAACACGCCGGACTCAGCTGGATGAACGCGAAAAACAGATTGCAATGCGTGAAGCTATTTTGAAAGCCGCACAATCTGAACTGGAACAAAAATATCAGGAGTTAAATGTATTGCGTGATCAAATTAAGGGGCTTTTGAATCAACAGTCTGAAGAAGAAATAACCCAGATGAAAAGCCTGGTGAAAATTTATGAAGGGATGAAACCGGCTGATGCCGCCCGTATTTTGAATACATTGGACATTAATGTTTTGCTTGATGTTATGACGGAAATGTCTGTACGAAAGTCGTCTGCGATTATTGCGGCAATGGATCCAGATCGTGCGCGCGTTTTGACATTAATGATGGCGCAGCAAAAAAGATTACCTGAATTACCTGAACTCACTGAACCGCAGGCAGGTGATCCTCAGGATGATGCATCGGATGTAACGGGTGAATCGGTGACAGATCTCGTTCCGCCGCCGCCGCCCGCTGCTCAATAGTTTTCATAAAAAATATTTTGCATACATTAGGGTTTTTTTAAATTTATGCTCGCACGATAGGGGGGTTAGAGGTAAAATTTATGCACCTGATTTGTTTTTTATGGAGAATATGCCGTGGCTGTAGATAAGGGAATGAACGTCCTCATCGTGGATGATTATAAAACGATGCTAAAAATTGTTGGTAACTTGTTGCGCCAACTGGGTTTTGTCAATATTGACGAAGCAACGGATGGATCTATGGCGCTTGATATGTTTTCTAAAAAATCATACGGCCTTGTGATTTCGGACTGGAATATGGAACCGATGTCTGGCCTCGATTTGCTGAAAAATATTCGTGCAGGTGCAACGAATAATAAAGTTCCTTTTATTATGGTGACAGCTGAAAGTAAAACGGAAAACGTTATTGTTGCAAAACAAGCGGGCGTGAATAACTATATTGTGAAGCCGTTTAATGCGGAAACACAGAAAACAAAATTGACCAGTGTACTCGGCGAATTTTAACAAGATATATAAGACATATAATTGTGGGGATATAAATGGAACGGGATAAGGTTGTTAAACTCATTAACACGGTGATTGCGCGCGTTGAGCAGGTTGAAGATTTATCACGCGAACAGATTTATCATGAACTTGTTGGTTTAAAAGACATTATTGATCAGGCGCGTGCCGATATTCGTGCTGCGAATGTTGGGGATATCGCTGCGCAGCATATCCCAAGCGCGACGGATGAGTTGGACGCGATTGTCAAATCGACCGAAGGGGCGACGATGACCATATTTAGCGCGTGTGAAGGGATTGAACGTATTCTATCAACCGCGTCAATAGAGCCAAAAGATCAAATCCAAAATGAAGTGACTCGGATATACGAGGCCTGTTCGTTCCAAGATTTGACAGGGCAGCGAATCACAAAAATTGTTCGCTCTTTGCGCGATATTGAAAAGAAAGTGAATGCGATACTGGATATCGTTCATGATCGTACCGGTGAGGGTGGGGAAGCATCTGCGGCTCCGATTGATACGCGCGAGGGGGATGCATTGCTCCTGAATGGTCCTCAGTTGCCCGGACAAGGAATTTCACAGGATGACATCGATAAACTTCTCGCTGAATTTGATAATTAAGCCAAAATCCCGATCGAATAGTTGATATGGAAAGTTCAGGGCACGACCAAGATCACAGGCCGGATGTAACGGTTTCAAGCCCGAATCAGGTCTTGATGTTGTCTTTGTTCCTGAAATTGCTTGTCTTCTTTATTCTGATGAATACGATTTCAGTTTTTGCGCCAAAGGCAAAAGATGTTATAAAAAGTATGCGGGATACGATGGGGGGATCTACAAAAATGGAGATGGTCCAAGGATCCTCTTTTTTTGTGAATAGTGGCCGCCATCAGGGAAGTGGAACATCTTTGGATGATGTTGTCGGCCTTTTTGAACACGAAGTACCGGGCTTGGCGCCCACGCGGGTGAGGGGGGCTGGGGTGCTCGAGCTATCTATCGGCGCAAACGTGTTCAATACTCTTCTGGGGGCAAACAATCGGGCTCAGGGGGTGGATCCAACTTTTCAAAACCTGATAAATTATGTGAAAAATCATCAAAATCCACGTTATAAAATGATTTTTACGGCGCATATCCGTCCGGATTTGTTGAAAAACCAATCGGCGGCTTACGATGATCGATTTTTGGTGTTCTGGGCATCAAGATTAGCGCAAATAGGGTTATCGTCAGATCAGTTGGAGGTGGGGGTTACGCCTGGGCATCCTGGTGCTGTGACATTTCAGATTGTACCGATTTCCGAAGAAAAAGACCTTTTGAAAACAGAAGGTGGATAATGAGTACAACATATAACCCATCTTTAATTGAACCAGCCCTCTATATTCGTGCCAAACGGCCAATCCGTCCGATTTTTGACGCACGTCCAAAACGGATATGGCTGATTTCATTTACGGACCTGATTTCGCTCATTGTCTGTTTTTTTGTGATGATGTATGCGATGTCTGAACCGCAATTGGAACAATTTAAAAAAATATCATCAGCTTTTGAGGATGAGCTTGCAATTGTTCATCCGACCCAGGAGCGATCATATCAGGGGGCGCCATTGCATATGGGGGATGAGGAAAATATTTCATTACCGCGTCAATCATATAAAACAGCTTTGAATATCAACTATTTATCCCAGGTTGTAGCTCAAAAACGAACCGAAGTACCCGCGCTGAAAGATCTGGCTCTTTCTGTGAAAGGAGGGGAGATTATTCTCGAGATTCCGTTGTTGGCCGTTTATGCGGATGCGGCGATGACGGCCCCGCGGACGGGGACATTACGGGCGCTTGCTGGGCTTTTCGGGGGGATCCCGAACGAGATTCAGATCGTGGTGGGGGTACAGGAAAAAGATATGAAAAAATATCAACAGGCGATCCGGCAAGGGTTTGCAATGGGAAATGCTTTGGAACGCATTGGGTATAAACGTTTTATGCCCGTGTTCATTCGTATCAATGAAACGAAGCCGCCACACACGCTGATGTTTCGTATGACCGCGTATGATGCGGGCCCTTGAAAAAAGGATGATATCTCGGAATAAGGTGCAAAAATAAAGGGATAGCCGATTGCATCCCTATTCGGCTCGGGTTATGCTTGCACTATGAATAGGTCCCGTCACCTTTTATTCCTTGTTCCTTTTTTAATGATGACCACGGCGCTTCATGCGGCCGCGGTGCGGGTTCATGACCGTGATGGTGAGGTACGAATGGTGGTGGATTTTGCACCCCGTGTGTTACCAAGCTATTCTTTAAAGAAAATTGATGATGTCACATTAGAACTGCAATTTGATCGTTCAGAACATTTGTCTTTACCGTCTCTCTCTTCTTCTATTCCTGAAATAAAAGACATACGTGTTCTTTCGATTGATGAAAAAACACCGCTGCGGTTGTGGATTCAGTTATCTTCCCCGGTTTTTAAGGATGATTTGCGGGCGGGATCTCGGTTAATGCTGGATTTCAAAAAAGATGACCATATCCGAAATGCAAAAATGCGCAGTGACGTAGCGCGTGCACAGGATGAAGACCTGCAAAAAACAGATGTTCCCCCCTCTGCGATCCAGGGTACATCCTATAAATCAAATGAATCTGTTGGACCTATTCTACAACCATCTTCCCTGGCCACGGATACGGTGAAACCGGACGATCAGGATTTAAAGCCAGTAGATGCGATTGATCCAAATGATCCGCCGCTTTTGACATTTACGTCTCTTTCTCCGTTTGGTGCTGCTGCCTATACCCATAATAATCGTTTGTGGGTTGTTGTTGATGATCCTGAATTTACGGGGACACCGCAAGTTGCGGGAAAAGGGGCGGAGCATTTTAAAACATTTGAACAGATCAAAACGCCTGATGGGACTATTTTTTATACCGCTTTGCCAGACGGTATTCGTTTTTATCGGGGAGAGGGGGGGGATCTTTCCTGGCGGATTGTCTTTGCTCCTCAAAAACAACAGGTTGTTGCTCGTGAACCAGAACGTATGACGGAACCGGATAAAAAGGCTCATCTTTTATGGCCGATCAGGGATACGACAAAGATTATTTCTTTTAATGATCCGATTACAGGGGATCCGGTTGTTGTGGCAACGTTTAAAAAATCATCGGAAACAATTGGGGATGCACGGCGATTTCCTGATTTTAAAACACCGCATACTATTTTTGGTGCGGTCTTTTTCCCGCGCTCAGATGATGTATCTGTCAAACCAGTTTCGGATGGAATTGATGTTTCAAAAACGGGGGGTATGGCTCTGTCTCCTTTGGTGACAGAGGATCCTGCGCCTGTTCAACATGAAAAGGAAAAAGGCGCCGATGAATCATCAGCGATACAGCAGCATAAACCAGGCGAATTGCCCCCGCCGCCGGATGTGCATGGGAAATCAGTGGATATTGTACAGGATACAAAAGAAAAAATAGAACCGCCAAAGACGCCATTAACCCCGCCCTTTTTTCGTTTTGATCGATGGGCGATGGGCGGACTTCCTGCTTTAATCAATAATGAAAATGCGCTGGTTTCTGATCTGGCGACAACCCTGCCCGAAGATCGTGCGGGGGGGCTGATGAGTATTGGAAAAATGTATCTGTCCAGTGACCGCGGGGCGGAGGCCTTGGGGTATTTTGATCTGGCATCGGAATCTCAGCCCGTACATTGATTGGCCAATATGATTTGGCATACGATGATTTGAAGCAACAAAGTTTGGATGGATATCCTGATATTGATTTATGGCGGTCTTTTGTTCTGGCACATTTACAGGATTGGCAACAGGCGGGAGAGCGTCTGAAGAAATCTGACACAGCATATGCACGTCAATATCCACGTGATATTGGACTTCCCATGCTTTTGACATTTGCCGAAGTGATGCTGCGGGCGGGGAAAATTACGGATACCCAAAAATTCATGGCCTCTATTGATCCGGGCGCGGGCACATTACCAACACATCTTAAAACATCGATGATGGCGTCTTATGATTATTTGCGTGGGGAGGCCGCAAGACAAAGTGGTAAAAAAGAAGAAGCGCGAAAATTTTGGGCGCCGCTTGTCAAAAGTCCGGATGATTTATACCGGGCGCGGGCGCGATTGGCATTAACGATACTAGATTATGAATCTGGAAAATTAAAGGTGGATGGTGCAATTGATGTCCTTGAATCGTTGCGGTATGGATGGCGGGGCGATGAGCTTGAGGCATCCATTAATGCTCGTTTGGGTGATATGTATTTGGATAAGGGAGATTATATCCGTGGGCTGAATGTCCTGCGGGATGCCGCAGAATTGGTTCCTGGTACGGAAATGGGTAAACGCATAACAGCCAATATGACAGAAGCGTTTCGCGCGATGTTTATTGGTGCGAAACGGGATCACATCAATCCCCTCGATGCAATTACGGTGTATGAAAAATTCTCTGAATTGATGCCGGCGGGGGACGATGCCAATAAATTAACTTTCAGTCTTATTGATCGTCTGGTTGATGTAGATTTGCCGGATCGAGCGGCCGCTGTTCTAAAGGATATGATTGATCATCGTTTGTCGGGAAGTGAAAAATTAAAAGCGGAAATGAGATTAGCGGCCATTTATTTGCTGAGTGATGATCCAAAGGCAGCTCTTCGCACGTTGAATAAAACAGCTGAAAAACTCACCGCGATGGGGGATCCAGACCAGATTCAAAAAGAAACAGATGAGCTGAGTATTCTGCGCGCTCATGCTCTTTTTAAAGATCATCAGGTTGACGCGGCATTGAATGTTTTAGAAGATGCTGGAACAGATCCGGATGTGCTCAAGAATCGGGCTGATTTTGCTTGGCAGGCGGGAAAATGGTCCCAGGCAGTTTCGGCGCTGCAACTTCTTGTCGATCAAATGAAAATTCAAACAGCAGGTACGATCCCGCAAGATCAGGCAGATTTAATTTTGAAATGGGCGGTCGCGATTAACTTATCTGGGGATCGGGGGGTGTTGTCGCAGGTTCGTACAAGATTTGAAGATGTTATGGCGAAATCCGCATTCGCCCGTGAATTTGAAATTATTACACGTACCCATAAAACACCGACGCTCGCGGATCGTCAAACTTTGGACAATTTGGTATCTGAAGTTGATTTGTTCGGCAGTTTTTTGGACCATTATAAAAAAATGGGGCAGATGCCTTTGGCCGGATCGGGCGCGGCGGCCCCCACGTCTTCTATCCCTGCACCTATTGGCACGGGGCAAACCCCTGTTGAAGCAGATTAAAGGGTATTTTTAAAACATCTATAAAATGAATGGCGACGCAGGGTCTTTGCGGCTGGCTTAAAACGTGCTAGCAAAGGTCATGCGTCGTCATACATTTGCAAGATCGGGTTTTTTAAATCAGTTTGTTGCACTCCCTTTTCTGGATGGTCAAGGGGGGCGGCTTATGCTGGTGGGGATGAGTTTGATTTTAATACTTCTTTCTGGTCTGAACCCTTCTCTTTTTGAGGGGCCGCGCACCTTTTTGCGGGCTGCTGTCTCTCCTGTCTTGGGCGTGTTTGGAACGCCTTTTATTGTGGCTATGGAGGGTCTTGATTATGTATATAAAATATCCACCCTTCAACACGAAGTTGCGGATTTACGGTCCAAAAATGCAAAATTAGAAGAATGGTATAACATGGCTCAAGTGTTACAGGCCGAGAATACGTCTTTAAAAGACCTGCTTCAGGTTAAAACGGATACAGGGTTTAAAACAGTGACCAGCCGGGTCATCGCAGATGTTGGTGGACCTTATGAACAAAGTCTTTTGATCAGCGATGGAACATCATCTGGTATTGTAAAAGGGGCCGTTGTCTTGGCCGGGCAGGGGGTTTTGGGGCGTGTGACGCACGTGGATAAAAAGACGGCAGAAGTTTTGTTATTAACAGACGTGAATTCACGTATCCCTGTGCGTATTGATGGGACAGCTGTGCAAGCTATTGCGGGGGGGGGGGCTGATAGCCAAATTATATTAGATCGTTTGCCGGATGGCCACCAGGTGCGGGAGGGGATGCGTATTGTGACGTCTGGATTGGGGGGATTGTTTCCGCCTGATTTGCCCGTGGGGATTATAGGTCAAATAAATAAAAATGGAGATATCATTGTGAATCCATATACAGATGTATCTAGATTGATTTATGTCCGCATCATCATGCCCCGCACGATAGAGGGGGTGGATCAAGAATGACCGATCATGATCGATCTTTTTTATGGATCTTAAAAGATTCTGTAATACTCATATTTTTATATGCGGTTTTAACGGCGCTTCTGTTTCTCATGCTTTCAAATTGGGCATTGCCTTTTATGAATCGTGTTAAACCATCTTTGTTTTTAATCCCGGTTTTTTACTTTGCGATTTATCGGCCTGTTTTTTTACCCTATTTCATCATTTTTTGTGCGGGGATTTTTTTGGATTTAATGGGTGGGATGTTTCCGGTTGGGACTCAATCTCTTTCATTTCTTTTTATTGGATTTTTGATTGCACCAAAACGACGTATGTTGATGGCTCAACCATTTTCTATCTTATGGTTGTGGTTTTCTATTGCTGTTTTGATTGATATCCTCTTTAAAATCTCATCTATTTTGTTGATACAAGGTGGCGGATTTGATGTTTTATCTGTTGTGTTTTCAGGGGTGATGACACTTCTTTTTTTCCCCATCTTGTTTTCAGTTTTTAGCTGGATCGAGGGGCTTGTTCCGCCCGGCGGACTGTTTAAAACATCATAAAAGAATGGAAATGGATTGTGCCAGGATCTTTTGTTGATGATGACTATCGCTTGAATGGGCAAATGACCCGGCGCGCTGCATTGCTGGGTATTGGGGCGGGCGCCGCCAGCTTGGTTTTATTATCGAGGTTATATTGGCTTCAGGTTATTGATGGGCACAAGTACAGGACACTGGCGGATAAAAACCGTATCAACATAAAAATTCTGCCGCCTGTTCGCGGGATTATTCAGGATCGGTTTGGGGTTCCTATTGCCGATAATACAAAAAACTACCGCGTAATGATTGTTCCTGAACAAACAGAATCATTCAGCGATACGATACGTAGATTAGAGGATTTATTGGGGCTTCGGGATGCAGAAATAAAGGCCCTGATTAAAGAAGCAAAGCGCCGACCGGATTTTGTTCCATTGGAAGTGCGGGATTATTTGACGTGGGAACAGGTTGCAAAAATTGAGGTGAATTTACCGGATTTGCCGGGAGTCTTTATTGATGAAGGATCTGCAAGACTTTATCCCTTTGCCCAGGCAACGGCGCACCTTGTCGGATATGTTGGGGCGCCGACGAAAGAAGATGTTGAAAA
>CAZQLB010000055.1:0-10063 GCA_964593915.1 uncultured Pseudobdellovibrionaceae bacterium | reverse complement strand
GTTGAAAGTCGTGAAGACAGGCGTCCTCAGTTATCGGATTTGCGGGAATCGGGATCGATTGAACAGGATGCGGACGTTGTCATGTTTATTTATCGGCATGAATATTATCTGTCCCGCGAGGAACCTGTTCAAAAACCGGGTGAAGACGACCATAAATTCAACGAACGGTATGCGAATTGGCAGGATCAACTGGGTAAATGTGCCAATGTGGCCGAGTCTATTATTGCAAAGCAGCGTCATGGTCCGATTGGGTCGGTGCGCATGTTCTTTGATCCCAATTTGTCGCGTTTCCGTGATTTGGAACAGATTCATACGTATGATGGGGATTGATTTTTTTAAGGGGGCTTACCCTTTTTCTTGAAAAAAGTATTTTTTCCTGATAGGATCAGGCATCATGATGATACGTATTTTGGCACAGCAAACCACACGCACATCCACAACCCCATAGGGGTTGTATCGTATCTTTTTATCCAAAAATTTGTGTTTTATTTTTCATGGAAGGTAGGTTTGCCGTGCCAAAAGATCATTATTTAGATGTGGCGCTTGATGCTATCAAGCAATATTATCCTGATGCGCGATGCGCATTTCTTGCTGGATCTATTATCCGAGGAGAGGGAAAGGAAAATTCTGATATCGATATTGTTGTTATGTATGGGGATGATTTTGATGACCCACATAGACATTCAGTTTATTATCGAGATTGGATTATTGAATTCTTTGTCCATAACGAAAAAGCCCAAGATTTTCTGTTTGCATGCGATGTGAAAGAAGGGGTTTCTCCTATACTTCATATGGTCGGTTACGGAAAGGTTTTAGGACCAGATGTTGATTATGCAATAAATCGTCAGGCATATGCCCGTGTGCTTTGGGAAAAGGGGCCTGAACCCCTTTCTCCAGAAAAAATAGATCGGATAAGATATGGTATTTCATCGCGCATTGATGATTTACGGGATGATCGGCGTATATTGGAACGATTTGGTATCATTAGTGAATTATACCAGGACATTATTCTTTTCTATTTTCGTGCAAAAGGAAAATGGGGCGGGCATGGTAAACACCTTGGTCGCTGTATATATAGTGATAATCCTGATTTTTCATTACGTTTAGAAAGTTCCTTTCAGAAGGCAGTCGCTGGGCATGTGGAAGATTTCGCTCATCTTTGTCTGGAGGTGCTGATCCCTTATGGAGGGTACCTGCAAGCGGGATATCTGTCGAAAATGTCCTCGGAATGGCGCGATTTTAAACGAGAATCTTCTGAAATATCAATGTAATCCCCCTTGCATAACACTTAAAAATAGTGAAGATAAATATATTATTATAAAGGAATAAAAGATTATGTGCTCTGCTCTTGCGTCTGCTGATGCGTCAATTGTTTTAACGTTACCGGATGGATCGGCGCGTACCTATCCTGCCGGAACCACCGGGGGCGCGGTTGCAACGTCGATTGCGGTTTCATTGGGGAAAGCAGCAATCGCGATCAAGGTGAATGGTGCGCTAGTGGATCTGTCAGTCCCTTTGACAGAAGATGCGCGGATCGAAATTATTAAACGCGATTCTGCCGATGGACTGGAATTGATCCGTCATGATTGTGCCCACGTGCTGGCCGAGGCCGTGCAGCGGCTGTTCCCCGGGACGCAGGTAACAATTGGCCCCGTGATTGAAAATGGTTTCTATTATGATTTTCACCGCAATGCCCCCTTTACGACCGAGGATTTTGCCGCGATTGAAAAAGAAATGCATGCGATTGTGGACCGGAAAAGTCCCTTTGTTCGTCAGGTCTGGCCCCGGGATGAGGCGATTGCTTATTTTAAAAATAAAGGCGAATCGTTTAAGGCTGAGCTGATCACTGATTTGCCGGTAGATACCGCGATCAGTGTTTATGATCAGGGCGGGTGGCTGGATTTATGCCGGGGCCCTCATATGCCAACAACCGGTCATGTTGGGCACGCCTTTAAATTGATGAAGGTCGCGGGTGCCTATTGGCGCGGGGATTCAAACCGTGATGTTTTAACCCGTATTTATGGAACTGCCTGGCGGACCGAAGATGAGCTGGCTGCTTATTTAACCCAGCTGGAAGAGGCGGAAAAACGCGACCATCGTAAATTGGGACGCGAGATGGATTTATTCCATTTGCAGGATGAAGCACAAGGATCTGTGTTTTGGCATCCGCGTGGTTTTGTGATTTATAATCAGCTGGAGGCATATATGCGCCGGCGTCTGCGCGATGATGGATATGTTGAAGTAAAGACGCCTCAGCTGATGGATGCGCGGTTTTGGGAAGCATCTGGGCATTGGGGGAAATACCGCGAAAACATGTTTGTGGTTCCCGATGTGATTCCGAATACCGAAGAGGGAGCGGATCCGTTCCAGGGGAAAAAGATTGAACGCGTTATGGCGCTGAAACCCATGAACTGCCCCGCGCACGTTCAGATCTTTAATCAGGGGATCAGGTCCTATCGTGATTTGCCAATTCGTATGGCAGAATTTGGATGTTGTCATCGGAACGAAGCGCATGGCGCGCTTCACGGATTGATGCGTGTGCGCCAGTTTACCCAGGATGACGCCCATATCTTTTGCCGCGAGGATCAGATTTTATCCGAAGCGATCAAGTTTTGTGAATTGACCAAAGAGATTTATAAGGATCTTGATTTCAGCAACTATGTCGTGAAATTGGAAACCCGTCCGGAAAAGCGGATTGGATCCGATGAATTGTGGGACAAGGCCGAAGATGGATTAAAGATTGCGCTTGAAAAATTGGGCATGGCGTATGAACTATCCCCTGGTGATGGTGCCTTTTACGGTCCAAAACTGGCCTTTATTATTCGTGATTCGATTGGCCGTGAATGGGGATGCGGGACGTTACAGCTGGATTTCAATTTGCCGGAACGCCTGGATGCCACCTATATCGGCGAAGATGGCGCGCGGCATCGTCCGGTGATGCTGCATCGTGCTGTTCTTGGGTCCATGGAACGGTTTGTTGGGATTTTGATTGAAAATACGGCGGGTAAGCTGCCTTTATGGCTTGCGCCTGTTCAGGTCGTTGTTGCAACGATCACATCTGAAGCTGATGCGTATGCCCAGCGTGTGCGGGACCAACTACATAAACTGGGTCTGCGGGTGGATATCGATCTGCGTAATGAAAAGATCAACTATAAAATCCGCGAACATTCATTGATGAAAGTGCCGTTGATTTTTGTTGTTGGCGCGCGTGAGGCCCAGGAACAAACCGTGGCTATTCGTACCCTTGGCGGGGATGCGCAAACGGTCAAATCCCTGGAACAAGCGTTGCAGGATATCGTGCAGGCCGCGAAACCACCGTATTGATTTTTTGATTTTTATTAAACGCCTACCTGGATCAAAGGGACGTCAAATCCGGTCATGTTGTCCGGATCCTCCATTTCCACGACCAGAATGTTATGGGATGATGTGCGGATCAGCTGTGCTGCTTCATCCGATACCTCGTATGCCATTAAATCGCCGTCTTCGTCATCATCACCCGTTTCGATGTCGTAGACGAATTTAAACAGTTTCATATCCCGGTAAAATTCAACCCATTTGATATCGTGCGCAAAACGGCGGCTGCTGAACAGGGCAATGGCCCCGTCCTTTAACACCCCTAATTCGAATTGCGCGTCCATGATATTAAAATCCTTGGATAAAAAGAAATAAGACTAGCCGAGACCAGATACCATCGAGGCGATGCCATGCCGTCCCCCGTATTCATTGTTTTGTGCGGCAGGGCCGTGGTTGGATGGTGTTTGTTTGGATGGATCACTGAATGTCGCCACAACGTTGCGAAATCCCGTAATGCTGGATCCGGATACACCGCCTTGGAGAGGATTTACCCCCTCTAAACGGTCCTGTAACGGCCCCTTTGTTAACTTTGTCATCCCACTTCTCCCCTTGATACCTATATTCATAACATCTAAAAGTTACAAAACTCTTGACGTCTTTGCGCAAATGCGCACATTTATTACAAAATACAAGGCTGTATAACGATTGTACCGGATTCTGATCATATTTGTCCAATTTTGAACCCTGTTATACGAGAGATATAGATATTCGATTGGGTTTAGACTTGAATTTATTAAGGTTTATGCCTACATCAATACTATGAAATGTTTTTCATTTTCCCCATCTGAATTACCGGCTCAGTTGCCGATTTTCCCTCTTTCGGGGGCGCTTTTGCTGCCGCGCGGGGAATTGCCGCTGAATATCTTTGAAGATCGGTATATCGCGATGGTGGATGAGGTGCTGCGCACGCCATCTCGCATGATCGGGATGATCCAGCCGCGTAGTGCTGCGGATCCAAGCGATCTGTTTGATTTATATCGCGTGGGATGTGCGGGGCGTATTTCCCAGCTTGAGGAGACGATGGATGGCCGATACCTTATTCGGCTCAAGGGTATTTGCCGTTTTCGTATTGTGGATGAAATTGCGCAAGTGAACGGTTTTCGCCGTGTTCACGCATTATACGATGATTATGTATCGGATTTAACTGCGCCAGACGATGTGCATCCGGATGCAAAGCTGGATCGTGCACGGTTTATGCGGATCCTGAAGGAATATTTTGATGTCCAGGGGCTTTCATGCAATTGGGATGATATTAAAGCCGCGCGTGACGATCATCTGATGACAGCCTTGTCCATGGTGTGTCCGTTTACGCCAGAGGATAAACAAAAATTGATTGAAACGACCTGTCCAATTGCATTCAGTGATTGTTTTTTGCGTATTTTGGAATGTGCCATTTTGCATCAAGGGGAGGGGGCGAAAGAGAAATGCCCCCATACAAAACACTAGGTTTTTTTATGGATTCGAAAAAAGGAATGACGCAACCAGACCCGAATATGCTTGATATGCTGGTGTGTCCTGTATGTCAGGCGCCCTTGCGGTATGATGCTGTCCGGCATGAATTGATATCAGATCAGGCGGGGCTTGCGTATCCTATCCAGAATGGAATTCCGGTGCTTTTGCCCGACCAAGCGCGGTCCTTGTGACCCCTTTTGCAAAGGAATACAACGTGTGTTCTTGTTTCCTTATTTCTTTAGCTTCAGGGCAACAAACCGTACATCTCCCTTGCCTTGTGCATCAACCAAAAGAAGAACAGATGTTTTTTCCTCTTCCAATGATTTTTTCACAATCGTTTGAACCCCGGTGGGGCTTCGGACTTGTTTTTGATTAACCTCTGCAATAATGTCGCCAACTTCTATTCCTTGCTGCTGGGCATCGGATCCGGGCGTAACATCCATTACAATGACACCATTTGTACCATCAGGCAGTTCCAGGTCATCGCGATCTTGCGCCGTGATGATACCCAGTTTCAGACCCAGGGCCGGTATTGATGTGGGCTCGGCCTGCGCTGTATCATCTGTTTTTTTCTTGCCTGCGATTAATCCAGCATCTTCCGCCTTTTCAAGTTCGGCAACGGTAATGGTCAGTGTTAAGGGATTTCCATCCCGCAGGATATCCAATTTTGCCTTTGTATCAACGGGTGTTTCGGCGACAAGACGCGGCAGCTGTTTCATGGCATCCAGTTTAAGACTGTTATAGGAAACCACAACATCGCCTGGCTTTAATCCCGCTTTTTCAGCCGGCCCTTTTGGTGTGACACCGGCAACAAGGGCACCGCGTATATCACCCAGGTTCAAGCTTTCGGCAATCTCATCTGTTACGGATTGAATACGGACACCGATCCATCCGCGTTTAGTACGGCCGTATTGGATGATTTGATCAACAACAGGTTTGGCAAGATTGGATGGAATCGCAAATCCAATACCCACAGATCCTCCGGATGGGGAGAAAATTGCGGTATTAATCCCGATGACTTCGCCCCTCATATTAAACATGGGTCCGCCCGAATTTCCGCGGTTGATTGATGCATCTGTTTGGATAAAGTCATCATAGGGCCCCGAATTGATATCCCGCGCACGGGCCGAAATAATCCCAGCGGTGACGGTGCCGCCCAGCCCGAATGGGTTGCCGATGGCCAGAATCCAGTCACCTACACGCATTTGATCCGAATTACCGAATGGAACCGCCGTGACTTTTATTTTGGACACATCGATTTGTAAAACCGCCAGGTCTGTTTTCTCATCTGTACCTAAAATTTTTGCGGGCAAGGTGTGGTCGCCATGTAGAATAACGCGCACCTGATCCGCGCCTTTGATCACATGATTATTCGTCACCACGATTCCTTTTGCCGCATCCACAATAAAGCCAGACCCCAGCGATGTTTGGGGCGACTGGATGCCATCTCCGTTTCCGCGTTTATCCATAAATTCTTGGAAAAAATCCTCGAATGGCGAACCCGGGGGAAATTCCGGCATATCGGGTAATTCAGATGTTGCCATTCCCTTTTGAGAGGTGGAAATATTGACAACAGCGGGTAAAAGTTGTGCTGATAGGTCTGCAAAACTGGCGGGTGCCCCTTGTACGGGGGTGATTGATGGTTTTGCGTGATCATCTCCGCCAAATCCAAAACCAATGTTCATCCCCGCATAACTGGGCTGTCCATAAGAAAAAGAAACGCAAAAAACAAATGTTGTTAAAAGAAGGGCGCGTGTCATTATTGAATTCCAGTTTTGATGTCAGGGATGGCGATCGAATATATCATCTTTTTTAGGGTAACTGGACTGCCCCCCTTTGGTCAATCGTCTCGTGACGATTTGGCGGCTTTTGCCAGGCGTTCATTTATTGCAATCCCTATCCCTGTACTGGGTATATTCATAACAGCGATTGTATGAACCTGTTGTTCATCAAGGTCGTGCAGTGCACGGTACAGGTTTTTGGCGGCCTCTTCTAAGTCACCATCTGGGCTGAGGTTCCAGATATGGTTGGGGGGCAAGGTATTTATATTTCCGCCACCTTTTATCCCCATAAATCGAGTTTGACCAAATGCTAACAGGGCTTCACCTGGCCGGATATCAATGGCCTGCAGGCGAAGAGGGTGCCGCGGCGCATAGTGCCGCAGGAGGAGCCCAGGCGATCTGGGTGCTGTCTGATCGTTTATGTCCGGTACGTGCAGGGCGGGGCATGGGTTTAAAAATGCCGCAAAATCCTCTGGCCCGATTGGGCCGGGCCGCAGAATAATGGCGGGATGTTGGCTCAGGTCCAAAATCGTGCTTTCAATACCCCATGATGATACCCCGCCTGGTATAATATACGGGGCATCTGTTCCAAAGGAGTCTTGGACATGAATGGGGGCCGTGGGGGACAAGGTCCCTGATTTATTCGCACTGGGGGCGGCCAGTGGGCCGTCAAAAGCCTGTAAAATATGCTGCATGATCGGATGGGCGGGCATACGTATTGCAGCAGTATCAAGACCGGCTGTTACCAAAGGAGAGAGCCCTGCGTCAGGTTTAATCGGAAGAACAAGGGTCAGTGGACCTGGCCAGAAATGGGCGGCGATCGCACGGGCTGTATCTGTGAAATAGGCGATTTTTTCAGCATCATTTAATGTTGCGACATGAATAATCAAGGGATTATGGGCTGGACGGCCCTTTAATGCAAAAACGCGCTGGATCGCGTCATCCCGGCGGGCATCTGCGGCCAGGCCGTACACGGTTTCGGTGGGAATCGCGACGGGCTCTCCTTGTTGCAGGCGCATGAGCGCCTCTTTCAGGACATTTTCGGGTAAAGTTGTGGATAATTGGTGTTTCATGTGTGTTTTGTGCTTTTTTTGCTCCTTTCTCTTTTATAATCAATAGGCTTGTACTTCAAGATCATCTTTATGGGGAGAAACCTGATGACAACGAAGATTATTACGATTGCTCAAGGTAAGGGCGGCGCCGGAAAAACAACGCTAACGGCTCAGCTTGCTGTTGGTCTTTCCTGTGCGCGTGCGTCTGTTGCAACTGTTGATATGGATCCGCAATCGTCACTGACCCTGTGGCACAGCCAGCGGCAAAAAACGCTGGAAGATGCGAACGATATTGCGCATGTTCAAGTGAATGGTTGGCGGATGGGTCAGGACATTGATCGTTTAAAACGCGAAGGATACGATTATATTCTGATTGATGCCGATGCGCATCAGCAATCCGAATTTGCTGCCGCTATTCGTATGGCGGATCTGGTTTTGGTGCCGATGCAGCCATCCCCCATGGATTTATGGGCGTCCGGTATGGTGCTGCAGGCGGCGCGGGCGGAACATACACCTGCTCTTGTGGTTTTAAACCGCGTGAACATGCGGGCCAGTTTGTTTGCCCAGATGATGGAGATGATTGACCGGATGAATATTGAATGTGCGCAGACCACCATTGGGAATCGTGTGGGGTTTGCATCGTCCATGCTGCGCGGCCTTGGGGTATGCGAAACAGAAAGTGCGAGTGCATCCGCATCGGTTCAGGAAATTTTTAATCTGGTGCGTGAAATTAAAAAACATAACGCGATTAAAGATACGCGCAAAATTGCTGTTTGATTTTCTTATTTTTTAAAGGGTGGCTAGGACATATGGGTCTGAGCCACCCTTTTTATTATATATAGCTATTTTTCACGGCGTTTGCGGTATAGCGTTGCTTTGCCTATCCCCAGCATCCGCGCCGCAAGGGCCATGTTGCCGCCGGCTTGTTTAATGGCGTTTTCGATCACTTCTTGTTCGATTTGATCAAGTGATTTAAATGTTCCGTTCGGTCCCTTTAAAGACAGGGTTCCTTGTGGGTCCAGCGCGGGCGCGGCGCGCACGGGTGGATCCTTGCCTTCGTGGGATGTTGTGGGAGGGGTGATCGGCAATGCTGTCGATGCAGAGATTGTGTTCAAAAGCGGTGTTATATCCTGGGATGTCAAGGGCTCATGATCGGATAGAACAATGGCCCGGCGCAAAATATTTTCCAGTTCTCGTACATTTCCCGGCCATGTGTGGTGTTTGAGTGATGCAAGAGCGGCAGGAGCAAGGGTTCTGGGGGGTAATCCTTCTCGTGTTGTGAACCGTGTTATGAGATGCTGGGCCAGATCCAGTAGATCTTCTATGCGTTCCCGAAGCGGCGGTAGAATAAGCGGCATGACATTCAGCCGGAAATACAGATCTTCCCGAAACGTGCCGCCCGCGACGCGCGTCGGAAGATCTCGGTTCGTTGCTGCAATAATACGGACGTTTATACTGATGGGCCGTGCGGCGCCGACGGGGTCAATTTCTTGTTCTTGCAGAACCCGTAAAAGACGGGTTTGGGCGGATAGGGGCATTTCTCCGATTTCATCCAGGAACAGGGTCCCGCCCTCGGCTGCTCGGAATTTTCCGACTGATTTTTCGGTTGCGCCTGTAAACGCGCCTTTTTCATGACCAAATAATGTGCTTTCGATCAAATGTTCGGGGATAGCGCCGCAATTGACGGCGACAAAGGGGCCGGCGCTGCGGTTACTTTCTCCATGAATGGCTCTTGCCAGCACCTCTTTGCCTGTGCCTGTTTCCCCCATAATCAGGATGGGCAGATCGGTGCCAGCCACGCGGCTTGCTGCATCAATGACATAACGAAGTCCTCTCTCTGCGCCGATCAGGTCAGTAAACCGTAATCCTTCGTCTGGTGCGGTCCATTTTGCGGGGGCGGCCCGCTGGGCCATTAAATGTAATTTTAATGCGTTTTTGATTGTAACCATCAATTTTTGGGCATCGAATGGTTTGGTCATGTAATCATAGGCGCCAGCCCGGATGGCTTGGGTTGCGGTTTCCACATCGTTATGGGATGTTAGGAATATAATCGGAATATGAGGGTCGTTGCGTAAAATCCCCCTCATTGTCGCCATACCGTCCATGTCTGGCATCATCAGGTCGAGCAGGATCACATGAATGGGATCTTTGGTTTTGTCTTTCAGCCGGGCAAGAGCGGCTCTCCCCCCCTCTACCCATTCGGGCTGCATCCCCATTTTTTGAATAAGTTTTTCCATGAGTTTTGCGTTCATGGGGTCGTCGTCAACAATAAGTACAGAATGAACAGAATTTGACATGGATTAAAATGATACGTTTTCTTAAAATGATACTGTATTAAATAGTATCATAATGAGAAAAATGTGTCAAATTGATACGTATTTTGCTTTTATTCCATTATAGATTGTTTTTTAGGAAATAAGGTAC
>CAZQLB010000054.1:0-10117 GCA_964593915.1 uncultured Pseudobdellovibrionaceae bacterium | reverse complement strand
TTCGTCTTCCACGTATTTCTGCCAGTCTAGGCTATGGCGAGCCTGAGTTGCACGAGACGCATTACTCAGGTGATGCGGCAAAATATAGCGATGAAGAACTGCTCAAGAAATACCCTATTGCGCTAACTCCGGTAGCTTAAGGTCTCAAGACTGCCACGCAGAAAATTTCACAACTGAGAGAACCGGGCATTTCAGGCTGGAATGTCCGGTTCTCAGTAGTGTGGCGAAAGGGGCATCCGGCGCAAAGGCCGCGGATTGCGGGCCTCACGGGGCTATTTCTCTCTGAGTATGGCGGAAGTGTATGTAGATGGCTGGGGCGGCTGGATTCGAACCAACGAATGGCGGTACCAAAAACCGCTGCCTTACCGCTTGGCGACACCCCAAAACCAGAGAACGTGCACCTAAAAAGGTGCCCTCAGGCCATGGAAACTAACCAAACTGAGACCATTTGGCAACCAAAAAATGCACGCGCTCCCCAATAAACAATCAAAAATCATTTTTTCCCCCAATAAATAAGGATATACCCCATTTTTTACTTGGCCGCGCCATTTAAAAACAGTACTGTCCTTTTCATATCCCACTTTTTTATGCGTATATTATAGAAAATGACAGTTACGCCCATTCCTGAACGGATCGCGGATAAGTCCCAGCAGGTCCTGGATCTTTTATCTGAACTTACGGGCCGTCTGCGCAACGCAGAGGGCGAACGCGATACAATCCGCGATGAAATCACCTTTCTAAAAGAGGAAATGGCGACCCTCCTTCATGGGCAAGAATCATTAAAAAAAGCATTCACATCTTCTGAATCTACGCCTGCAGCTCCTGGGCCGGACTATTCGTCGCTTACCGCCATGATCGATTCAGCCTTGCGCCGAATTGAAGGTTTAGAAGATACCGTTGATCGTCAAACAGGTGAATTTTTGTCTATTCTCAAACGTATCGAAGGACAGTTTGAATCATATGACACAGAAAACAAGGCGCATTTGGCCCGTGTTGCATCATTTGAAAAAATAATGGAGCAATACACGCAAGAGCGCGACAAACTTGCGCGCCGTGTGGATGAATTAGATTTTCATCTTTTGGGAAAAACGGCTCCCATCCCCACACGTATTATTCCGGATGGGGACCCCATTGAAACGCCTTTTTCATCCCGCGTGGGAACAATACCACTCGCTTCAGAAACAGGATCAACCAATAAACTTGAATCAGACAAACAAACATCTCGTTTTCGAATATGGGGACCAAAGGCCGATACGCCCCCCTTTATTACGGGCGATCAAAAAGAACAGGTGGATCGCGCATGGTCAACATCTCCTGATTTACCCGGACGCATTTTAAGCTATATTGCCTATGGCTGTTTTATCATTTTACTTTTGGGCTTGGGATACGGCGTTATACAATCTATTTTCACTCTTCCCCCTGAAATCAAGAATGTAAGCCAGGAATTAAAAATATCATCGACAGAATCCAAAAAAGAAAAAGAGTCGCCCCCTTTTAAAACAAGCACAGTCACTACGGCGCAGCATGGTTCAGAGGAACCAGGTGTATTTTCATCCGCTGTCCGCACCCAAATTGACAACCAGATGGTTCGTGCAAAAGCGCAAGAAGACAAAGATTCACAATCTCTTTTATCCACCCCTCTTTCATCCGAAGAGGAAAAGTTAAAAACAGATCAGAACATTCCGGAAACGGCGCGCCTTTTATATGATCAAGCCATAAAAGGTCAAGCAAAGGCACAGCACGATTTAGGGGCTCTTTATGCAACAGGTGCAAATGGCGTTTCGATGGACTATCCCCGCGCGGCCGTATGGTTTCATGCTGCCGCAAAGCAAGGCATGGCGAATGCGCGATATAACCTGGGTGTATTATACCAACAGGGTTTGGGTGTTGAAAAAGACATGACAAAGGCGCTGGGGTGGTATCGCGCCGCCGCCCTGCTGGATCATCCAGAAGCCAAATATAATCTTGGGATCGCTGCAGCCGAAGGCATTGGCATGAATTATAACCCTGGTATGGCGGCGGCCTATTTTGAATCTGCCGCAAAAAGCGGGGTGGTAGAGGCCGCCTATAACCTTGGTGTTCTGCTTGAAAATGGACAGATTGACGAGCCCCGTCCTTATGAAGCGTTATTCTGGTATCAACTCGCTCTTGCGGGGGGACATACGCCAGCCGATAAAAACATCAACCGTATTCTGGATGCACAATCCATCACAAAATCACAATGGGAATCCCTATTGAATAAGATGAAAGGACAACGTCCGGATTTAAAAGCCCTAATCCAAAGCCGAACAGGTGAATAAGTCCCGACAGGAAAAGTATGAGTCCACTTGCATGGTTTCAATGATCTGATCAAGAATGGCGTTTCGAACAACATCATGCACAATATTTACAACAGATTCCGCAATTAAATAGCGTATAGCATTCTGTTTTTGGTCATTAGAGAAACCAGAAAGATCTGATTCATGAACGTGCTCCGGCAAAGCTTTTGTATATCGATGCATAACATCTTCATTCAAAAAAGAAATTTCAACCATATCTCTTATCATATGATATATGTCATTTAACCCTACCGTCTGATCTAAGTCGTCTTTTATTTCTTCTTCAAGTTTATCTGTCAAACCACATACAAGACAATCGATACGATCAACCGCGTACTTAGTTTCTAATTCACTGAACACATTTAAATACTCTTTTGGGAGTGGCTCTATATCATCATCAAGCATATCATCCATAGATTGATCATGGGGTGATTGTAGGCCATCCATGACAATTCTTTGCAGATCTGTATTTAACGGTGATAAAATCTTTCCCAAAATCTGATCAGCAAAATTAGATAAAGCTCTTTCATGCGCTGTGGCATTATGCCCAAGATGGTTCACAAGAACGCCTATAATCCTTTCTATAATATTTTTACTTGGTTCATCCATCATCAATGGCTTCAATGCTTGAAAAAGCATTTGTTCATCAGACATATCTTGATCAAACTGCAAGCTTTTAAATTGATCAGATAGAGTCATGTCTTTTCTCCTGACTAAACATAAAAATATATTATCTGCTCTAGAAGCCCGGCCCATTCCCCATTGTGGGATTTTGTTTTTGACCCGCAGCATTCTTATTGATTGCATCAATCGTTTGATCGATTAATTTTTCACAAACAACCGTGCAGGTCGCATGAACCATCGTGTCCTGGATATCACGTACTACTCCGGGTGATTTTGGATCGCATGGATCTTCGCTGGATTCACAAAATGGTATCCATTCTTCTTGCGCTATATTATGAATGGTCTCGTTCGTAAAAATATTTTCCGCAAGTTCGCGCATAAATGCGTATACAGGCTTAATAGCGTCTTTATCAGCCAGGGCTGTTCCCATTTGCGCCGCTAATTTCATATCATATTTTAATACTGAATCAGCAGCCCTTTGAAGAAGCTGTTTTGTTTGTAAACGGACAACCCCTTGGCGATCATCATCAGAAAGAGAATCAAAAAAATTATTCATTCCCTTCATCATGGTATCCCATTCGCCCTCAAATTCTTGGCAGCGTTTTTCCCGATCCTGTGAATCTGATGCGACCAATCCCTGAACATCTGTGTTCATAATTGAAAAGAGATCGCCTAACACTGTCCTGACCAGGCGGTTACACGGACCTCTTTGCCGGGTGTCCGTTGGTATTAAATGGTTTATATTCAAGACATCTAAAATAGTATCCGTGACAGTCTGTAACGCCTGCCGACCATGCGGATATGTATCAATTGTTTCACGAAAATAGTCGGAGATTACATCCTGTAAAGGATCCATACCCCTAAATGAATCAGACAACGACATAATCAATACCTTTTATCTTTCACCCCAAGAAAAAGTGCTACATATACAAAGCCGCACTTTCTATCCCGTTATAATTTGGAGAAAGAATATCAAAATATATTTATTATGTCAATAATAATGAACTTACTGATTTTCTTGAAATAATGTTGCAGATGGCAGCGTCGGCGCCGGAAGCCCCATATATGTATACGCCTGCCCTGTTAATATACGGCCACGCGGGGTTCTGGCCAAAAATCCCTTTTGCATCAAATAGGGTTCAATCACATCTTCAATCACATCGCGCTGTTCTGACAAAGCCGCGCACAGCGTTTCAACCCCAACAGGCCCCCCAGCATAATGCTGGGCAATACAGGACATATAACGGCGATCCATCTTGTCAAAACCGTTTGAATCCACATCCAAACGAGACAAGGCATGATCCGCAACAGCACGGGTGATCTGTACCTGTCCATCGACCAGGGCGAAATCGCGGACACGGCGCGTTAAACGGCCCGCAATGCGCGGCGTCCCACGCGATCGGCGTGCAATTTCCGCCGCACCATCGGGGTGAAAAGGAATGCCAAAAACGTCCCCTGCCCGGGTTACAATACGTGTCAATTCATCATCCGTATAAAATTCCAGCCGCAACGGAATCCCAAAACGATCCCGCAGCGGGTTTGTCAAAAGGCCGCTGCGGGTTGTCGCCCCTACAAGGGTAAAAGGCGGCAAATCAATCTGAACCGTTCGGGCTGCTGGCCCCTCGCCAATCACCAGATCCAGTTTAAAATCCTCCATTGCGGGGTACAAAACCTCTTCCACAAGGGGATTTAAACGATGAATTTCGTCAATAAATAAAACATCACGGGGCTGAAGATTGGTCAAGATCGCCGCCAAATCACCCGCCCGTGCCAGCATCGGGCCCGATGTCGCCCGAAAACCCACCCCCAATTCCTGGGCAATAATATGAGCCAGTGTTGTTTTTCCAAGCCCAGGGGGGCCATGAAGTAAAACATGGTCCAGTGCCTCGCCCCGCGCACGCGCCGCGGTCATAAATACGTGCAAATTATCCTTGAGACCACTTTGGCCAATAAAATCGTCCAGCCGTCCCGGACGGATTTTCCGTTCTTCGGCCCCCTCTTCGTCCATCATGATATCCGGGGATAATTCCGTGCGCGCCATTGCCGTCATGCAGCCACCCCTTTTGATAATTCTGTTAATGCCAACCGGATATAATCCCCAACTGATACATCACCGGCCACGACGTCCGCAGCATCCCGTACCCGCATCCACGCCGAAAAGGCATCCGCCCGTGTGTACCCCAGGTTTACAAGGGCTGATATCACATCCGCGCCAATATCGGTTTCATGGTTATGAGAAGAAGAAACCTCACTTTTTATGGTTTTAGCGTTCGTGCTCTGGCGGACTGTTTCATTTCCCATAACCGTTTTTGACACAGAAAAATCAGACGTTGGCGGCACCTTATCCTTTAGTTCGGTTAAAATGCGCGTTGCCAATTTCGGTCCCACCCCATCCGCAGCCGACACGATTGATTTATCCTGAGACATCAGGGCTAACGCCAGACGATCCGGTGTGCAAGCCGATAAAATATTAAGTGCCACACGGGCCCCCACCCCCTGAACCGTCAGGAGCAAACGAAACCATTCCTGTTCCGTTCGGTTTATGAATCCGTACAAGTTGATTGCATCTTCGCGCACATGCGTTTCTATATAAAGCCGAACAGATTCGCCCACGCCCGGCAAGGCCGCACGGGTCGCGCCAGAACACGACACCAGATACCCTACCCCACCCACATCAACGATAACGGTCGTTCCCATGATGTCATCAATCCGGCCTGTTAAACGTGCGAACATATTTTTTGCCTTTCTTGTTGCGTCACGTCAGACGCGTGATGCGCATGGGTAATTGCAATGGCTAACGCATCTGCCATATCCGGCGTCATATCCGGCACACACCGCGGCAAGAGCATTTTAACCATCATCATCATTTGGGTTTTATCGGCATGCCCGGCCCCAACCACCGATTTTTTAATAACATTCGCCGCATATTCGGCAACCGGAATCCCCTGTGTCGCTGGAGCCAGAACGGCAACCCCGCGGGCCTGACCCAATTTCAAGGCCGATGCGGCATTCGATGCGTTGACAAACGTAACTTCAACCGCCGCTTCATCCGGCGTATAAAGGCGCATAACATCCACAAGAGAATCAAAAATCATCACCAGACGAACAGATAAAGGCATGGATGCATCAGAGGATATCCGCCCCCCTGCCACATAAGACAAACGATGATGGACAGAGTCGATAACCCCCCATCCCGTATGTGTTAATCCCGGATCAATTCCCAATATGCGCATATTTCCGCATTTCTCCCTTTCTGGACATCATCCTACCAGAAAAAGAACAGATAGAGAACAAAAATCTACTCCCCTAGAATTTTTTCCAAAATATCATCCGGAATAGCAGCATTTATCGTAACTATTTGAACGTCATCATTGTCTTCCAGCGCATCGATCAGGTTTAAAAGCCCCTGCGCCGTATCAAAATCCGCAACGTCAATCGACACGTTCGCTTTCCACGACAGCGCAGCCTTGTCCGCGTCCCCAAATTGAGCCTGTAACGCATCACGCACAGATGCAAAATCATCTGGTTTGCATGTGATTTCATGCCCATCCAAATCTGATTCTACATTTTCAGCCCCTGCGTTCAGTGCCGCTTCGAACATCGCATCATCCGCAGCCTTATCCTTTGGATACCGAATCAAGCCCACACGATCAAACATATAGGCAACCGATCCGCTTTCCCCCATGTTACCGCCGCGCTTATTAAAAATACTACGCACCTCTGATGCCGTGCGTGTACGGTTATCGGTTAGACAATCCACAATAATAGAGACACCGCCCTGGCCAAATCCTTCGTACCGTGTTTCCTCATAAATAGCGACATCGCCGATCCCAAGTGCGCTGTCGATTGCTTTTTTGATTCTATCATTTGGCATATTGTTTGCGCGCGCCTCAATCAAAGCCGCCCGCAAGCGCGGGTTAAAATCGGGATTTCCCCCCCCTGTTTTGGCAGCCACCATAATCTCGCGCCCGATTTTTGTGAAAATTTTTGCCCGTTTGGCGTCCTGTCGCCCTTTTCGGTGCATAATATTTTTAAATTGCGAATGCCCAGCCATATTTTTTCATCCTCTTGCTTTTATCTAGCCTAAAGAATAGGTTTTCTTTTTTTTAATCTCAACCTATGATATAGGTCTGATAATTGGTTATCATGCGTCAATAATGAAATTCATAACAGCCAAGTGGGTTTGTGTCTATGGCCTATAATTTCACACAGTTAAGGGTCTTGGTCGTTGAAGACAATATGCCCATGGCGGAATTGATCAAGTCGCTCTTGATCACTTTCGGGGTGGGGGCTGTTTACATGGCTAAAAACGGCAAAGAAGGTTACGATACATGTCTGGAACATAACCCTGACATGATCTTAACCGACTGGATGATGCGTGAAATGGATGGTATTTCACTAACTCGTTTAATCCGCAACAGCCCAAAGGTTAAAAACCCATTTGTCCCCATCGTGATGATGACGGGTTTTTCCGAAAAACGCCGGGTGGTACAGGCACGCGATGCTGGCGTCACTGAATTTCTGGTCAAACCCTTTACAGCCAAGGATCTTTACCGCCGGATTGAAGAGGTTATTGAACGGCCCCGCCAGTTCGTGAAGGCAGATGAATTTTTTGGGCCTGATCGCCGCCGCCGGCGTGACCCAAATTATACGGGTCCCCTCCGCCGGGAGACGGATTCATCATCCAACCTTGATAAAATTGTCCTTTTTAAAGGTGAAGAGCAAGAATGACAGAAGGTGATACACATTTCGGGCAGCAGGTCCGCCGAAAAGCCGAATTTATTAAGCCCCCAAACATAATTAAAACAAAGGTAGGGGCTGGCGGCCTTGGCGATGATGTTTTGGCCAAGGCTCAAAAAGTCCTGGAAGAAAATAAGGTTGATTTTGGCCCCCTTGCCGAAATGTACTTGATGACACTGACCCAGGCAATTGAATCGGCACGCACCCTTATCACAACAACAGACGATCATGAAATGACGATCGCCACCATGATCTATCCGTCCATGCAGCTCAAAGCAAACGGGGGGATGTTTCATTATCCACTTGTCACGACGCTGGCAGATAAAATCGTTCAGTTTTTAGAGGTAATCATCAAAATTGATCGTGACGTCATCGATATCATTGATGCCTTTATGACGACTATTCGGGCAACGCTGGCAAGCCAAATACATGATCTGAAACATCCACAAGGGCAGGAATTACTGTTTGCATTAGACAGTGCCTGCCGGCGTTATTTCGCACGCCATCCAGAAAATTATAACACGCGTTAATCCGTCCCTATACCGCTGGGATTGTTGGTGATAATCCATGCCCAAGTCGTACAGGTTCGATCCGTGTACACATCCCTGTCTGATCATTGATTTCAAGGAATGTTCCGCACAGCATGGCAGGTCCATCCGTGGGCGATAACTGTTCCCCGCGCATTTTCCGAACAAATTTAAAAATTGCAGCGTCAACACTGCGCCCCAGGACACTGTTGTAATCGCCTGTCATCCCGGCATCTGATTGATACCCGGTCCCTTTTGGCAGAATCATATGATCCGCGGTTGGTACATGCGTATGCGTTCCAATCACAGCACTCACACGGCCATCCAGATAACGGGCAAAGGCTTGCTTTTCGCTCGTGGCCTCGGCATGAAAATCAACAAAGATCGCATTGATCCCGCCGGCACGTCCTAGCGGATATTTATCAAGCAGGGCCGATGTAATAGTAAACGGATCATCCAGCGCCTCCATATACTGGCGCCCCATCGCGTTGATCAGCAATAGTTTCCGATCTCCTGCAATATCAATAATCGTATATCCGCGTCCTGGCGTTCCAGCGGGAAAGTTAATTGGCCGAATCAGGCGTGGATCACGATCCAGATAAGGGATAATCTCGCGCTGGCCCCAAACATGGTTGCCCGATGTAATGACATCGACGCCCCAGCTATACAAATCCTGGCATATTTTTTGTGTATGTCCGGATCCATGCGCACTGTTTTCACCATTGGCAATCACAGCATCAATCCCCAGTTTCAGACGTAAAGCAGGCAGGTTTTGTTCGATCACATCCCGGCCCGAACGGGCCACGATATCGCCGATAAAAAGTAATCTCACGTCACAGTCTTTCTAAGCACGAAAATCGTGCACACGCGTTGGGGTTACAACCATATCCATTTGCACATCGTGCGGCGCGCAGGGCAACCGAAACAGGCACATCTGGGCGTCAAAGGCATAACCGATACAGGGGATGTTATGCCCCATTCTCTGAAAATGTGCAAGTGTTCTGTCATAATACCCGCCCCCATTTCCCAATCGCGTCCCCACCCGATCAAAAGCAAGAAGGGGTAAAATAAGAATATCTGGCACAACAGGAACGCCCGCGACTGTCCGATCGGGTTCCGGGATTTTATAAGGCCCCGGGATAAGAGGGGCCTTTTCTCCCCAGTGATAAAACGACAATGTTTTAGCTTGGGTATCCATCACAGGAAGGGCAACATGCCCGCCGGCTGCCCGGATCTGCTCCATTAGTGGATAGGTATCCAGTTCACGCCGAACGGCGGCATAAAGGCCAATAATGACAGGGGTATTAAATTTCTGATGGGATAAATCGGATAGAATAGGCATCGCATTCTTTGCGGTCTCATCCCCTTCGTCCCCGCGGCGTTCCATACGCGCCAACGCCTGCCGCGCACTGGTCCGCAAGGCGTCTTTTTGGTTGTCGGGGTCATCCAATGTCAAATCAGGCGTTGTCATGATGTGTAGCCACTTCACTTAAGAAAAATATAGAACTTTTCACCATTTGTGTTTTTCTTAATTTAAACGGCTGCGTTTATTTTAATTTAAAAAAAGCAAATGACGAAATAAAAAATCCATCCTATACGATAAAAAGGTGAATAAAAAAAGCCGGTGTCACCACCGGCTTTTTGGGAAATATTCCCAATAACTATTAATTTCCAACCTTAATCAAAAGACCACAGTCAACATCTGTGTTCTGAGTATTATAGGTAGCGTTTAGGCCTGTACCAGAAGAACAACCTGCAGCTGCAGCTGCAGCCGTAGTATTCATACCCAATACAGTTCCAGTATTCGGAGCAGCATCATCAATCTTAGCATCAATTTTCTGTGCGGCTCTCGGAATCATGCCAGCCCCTTCCGCTGCTGGCCCGGCTCCTGCAACTGTAATATTATAC
>CAZQLB010000053.1:0-10232 GCA_964593915.1 uncultured Pseudobdellovibrionaceae bacterium | reverse complement strand
CGGCGTTACCGCTTCGGGGATGACAATGTTCCATTATTTGTTTCAAGTGGCTATAACGTACATTTTGGTGACAAATAACTGAATTAAGCCCTCTTTAAAGTCTCATCCGTATGATGAGAGGGCGGAAAGTCTCTCTCTTCGCGTATAAATATGATTCTAAAAGAGATTTTATGAAAAAAGGAAAAACAGAAGGACAAGGATCGTCTGGGACACTGGACCTTGCAATGAGCTGGCCACTGGAAGCGGATCGCCTGGCGATCAGTATGCCGCTTTTGGACGTGCTCGTCATGCTCGCGGGTCATTATGGTCGGCGCACGTCCCGCGCATCGCTGACGGCTGGTTTGCCGATCCCGCCATCCGGATTGACACCTGATCTTTTTATACGTGCGGCTGCGCGTGCGGATATGACGGCCCAGATCGCGGCGCGTCCTTTATCCGCGATTGCGGTTTCTCCTACATTGCCTTGTGTCCTGGTTTTAAAAAATGGCCAGTCCTGCATTCTATGGTCGGTTTCTTTTCCAAAGGGCAGGGGCCCGCGAAAAGGACGAAAAGGGATTGTCTTGGCTCCTGAAACAACATTTTCGGTGCAGTTCCCCGAAACGCCAGATGAGCACACAGACCTTGCGTTTGATCAACTGTACACCCTGTATGCAGGATATGCCTTTTTTGTGCGGCCATCTGCGCGGATTGATGACCGTGCAGGACCTTCTGTGATTCAATCTACTCGTGGTTGGTTCTGGGACAGTATTTTGGAACATAAACGGATCTATAAAGAGGTTGCGGTTGCAGCCATCCTGATCAATTTATTTGCACTGGCATCACCCTTATTTACAATGAATGTGTATGACCGTGTGGTGCCGAACACAGCGTTTGAAACGTTGTGGGTTCTGGCTGGCGGAATGATTTTGGTTTTGGTATTTGATTTGATTATCAAAACGCTGCGCGCGCAGTTCTTGGATTACGCGGGTAAAAAGGCGGATATTAAAATATCAGCATTGCTGCATGAACAAATGCTGGGGCTAAAGTTGGCATCCCGGCCCGCAAGCGCGGGTGTTCTGGCCAGCAACATGCGTGAATTTGAAACCATTCGTGATTTCTTTACATCCGCGTCACTGGCCGCTGCTGTTGATTTACCGTTTATATTTTTATTTATTATTGTCACGGCAGTGATTGCTGGTCCTTTGGCACTTGTTCCATTGGTGGCCGTTCCGCTTGTTTTAATTGTCAGCTGGGCCCTGCAAACGCCGATGCAGCGGATTATAAAAGAAAGCATGATGGAAAACGCGCTGAAAAACGCGCAGCTTTTTGAAACCATTGCGGGTCTTGAAACGATTAAAACACAAGCATCCGAAGGACACGTTCAGCGCAAGTGGGAAGAATTAACCGAACGATCCGCAAAAACAGCGGCAAAATCAAAAAGAGTAAGCACGTTTGCCTTGAACTTCTCTGCTTTTGTTCAGCAAATTGTTGGGGTTTTGGTTGTGATTGTTGGTGTCTATCTGATCTCAATCGGATACATGACAATGGGGGGATTGATCGCAAGTGTCATGTTGACATCTCGTGCGCTGATGCCGCTTTCTCAAATATCGTCATTGATGATCCGGTATAGACAGACAAAAGAGGCATTGAAACAGCTGGATGATCTGATGAGCCGGCCGGTTGAGCGCCCCGCATCCAAACACTTTATATCTATTCCGCGTATAACAGGGCATATTGAATTTAAGGATGTTTTATTCTCGTACCCGGGTCAAAGTTTACCAACGCTGAATAACGTTTCATTTGACATGAATCCAGGCGAAAAAATCGCAATTATTGGCGCGGTGGGATCAGGTAAAACAACAATTCAGCGTCTTCTTTTAAATATGTATGAACCGTCATCCGGTTCGGTGCAGCTGGATGGATCGGATGTCCGTCAAATTGATCCGGGCGACCTGCGCCGCAATATCGGATGCGTGCAGCAAACCCCGCATTTATTTTATGGATCGGTCCGCGATAACATCACCATGGGCCATGAAACCGCGCCGGATAGTGCCGTTTTGCGCGCGGCTGAAATGGCAGGAGTCATGGATTTCCTGCGGGATTCACAGCTGGGCCTTGATACACAGGTAGGCGAACGCGGCGAGGCATTATCAGGGGGGCAGCGCCAGGCCGTTGCGATTGCACGGGCGCTTTTATACGATCCGCCTGTTATGATTTTGGATGAACCGACAGCATCCATGGATCCGGCATCCGAATCGCGTTTGCGCGAACATCTCGAAAAAGTATGTGCGGACAAAACGATTTTGCTGATCACACATAAGGGGGCGATGCTACCGCTTGTTGAAAAGGTCATGCTTTTGGAACGCGGCCGCATTTTGGCCTTTGGTCCACGCGATGATATTATTCGCCGCTTGCAATCCCGTGAATTCACATCAGGGGGTCGTCCATGAAAACACCCCCCGAAAATAAGAAAAAGGATCAAGGATCGTCCGGAACCATGTACGATGATTTTATGAAGGCACGTCAACAATGGGCAAAGGAATATGCATCGTATGTGACCGCACGTGCTGAAAAGTATTTTTTGGCAGATGATGAATTGCCCTTGTCGCGTCATATATTGCTGATTGCGATGGCCGCGGTTGTATTTGTGTTTATCGTATGGGCGTCATTCGCGCGCCTGGATGAGGTGACAAGAGGGGATGGAAAAATTATTCCCTCATCCGAGATACAGGTTATTCAAAACCTGGAAGGTGGGATCATCGATGATATTCTGGTTAAGGATGGCGAAGCGGTTAAGGCAGGTCAGCCTGTTGTTCGTCTTCGGAACACAGATGCATTGTCGAATTTGGGGGCAAATCGCGCACGTTATTTCGGTCTTTTAGCGACAATTACGCGTCTGCAAGCAGAAGCAGAAGGAAAAGAAACGGTTGAATTTTTAGATGATGTGATGAAAGGTGCCCCGCAGAGCGTGACCGAAGAACTAAACGTGTTCACGGCCAATCGCACCCAGCTTCAAAGCCAGATCGGTATTTTGCAGCAGCAGCTTGCGCAGCGTCGTCAGGAAGTATCAGAACTGAAAACAAAATCGGCTGATCTTGCATCGGTTATCGCCTTGCAGCGGCAGGAAAAAGATATGGTGGCCCCTTTGGTTGAAAAGGGATCCGCGCCGAAAATAGAACTTGTGCAGCTGGAACGCACAATCCGCGAAAAACAAACAGAATTAAACAGTGTACGCCAGGCGATTCCACGCGCTGAATCCGCAATCGCAGAGGCAAATCAACGTATTGATGAGGCGCAGAAAACAGCGCGGGCCAAGGCACAGACAGAATTGTCAACAAAGCTGATCGAAATGAATGCGATCAAAGAGACCCTGGGCGCATTAGAGGATCGGTCGGACCGAACAGAAATCAAATCACCCGTCAACGGAACAATCAAGGATATTAAATTTAAAACAGTGGGCGGCGTTGTAAAGCCGGGTGAACCCATTTTGGAAATTGTTCCGGTGGATGATCAGCTCCTTATCGAGGCCCGCGTCAAGCCGTCAGATATTGCATTTTTACACCCGGGTCAAAAGGCAATGGTGAAAATCACGGCATATGATTTTTCGATCTATGGTGGATTAAAAGGGGAAGTCATCGATATATCGCCCGATAGTATCACCAATGAAAAAGGGGAAAGTTTCTATCACATCAAGGTCCGTACGTATGAGACCGAATTAAAACGAAACGGCGAAATTCTGCCTATTATTCCAGGTATGGTCGCCAGTGTCGATATTTTAACGGGTCATAAAACGGTGATGGAATATCTGCTGAAACCGATTATTAAAACAGTCGATACCGCGATGCGGGAACGATAAAAAAAGAAGAAGAGTGGTAAATAATGACATTGTCACATGAACAGCTGGCCTATATTGCAATTGTGATTTCGATGGTGGGATATATTCCGTATATTTATTCCACGTTGCGCAACCGCACAAAACCGCATGTATTTTCTTGGCTGATATGGGCGATTATGATGGGTGTTATGTGCATGGCTCAATTGGAAAAAGGGGCAGGCCCCGGTGCATGGGTCATGATGTTGTCCAGTTCCATGTGCTGTTTTATTACCCTTCTGGCCGTTTTTAAGGGGACGCGGTTTATTACCAGCATGGATTGGGCCGCATTGGCACTTGCGGTGACAGGGATTGGCGTGTGGCAGGTGACGGGAGATCCATTATTGGCCGTTTTATTAATGATTGCTGTTGATATTTTAGCAACATTGCCCACTGTTCGCAAAAGCTGGTATCGCCCTCACGAGGAATTGGCCTGGCTTTATGGGGTGAATGTGGTGCGTTTTTCTCTTTCTATTCTTGCGCTGCAATCCATAAACGTTGTGACCATATTGCCTTTGGTCACCGTGATTATTGTGGAAGGGGCATTGTGTTTGATGATCATCTATCGTCGTTTGGTCATTGAAAAACGACGGGCCAGACTGGCCCGTCGCCGGAAACGTCAAGCATCAACGCGTAAACGTCAGATGCGCAGTTATTTTGTTGTTTTTTCCTGAGTAGGGGACGGTACGACAGCCGGAGCTTCTTCAGCGGGTTTAGTGGCCGCGTCAGCTGTGGGGGCTTCTGCTGCGATTTCAGCAGGAGTAGGCCATGGTAACGGGGCATCATTTAAGCTATGAAGATAGGCGATAACAGCTGCACGATCTTCAGGCTTTTTAATCCCGAGGAAATTCATTTTTGTGCCAGATGCATAAGCCTTTGGCTTATACAGGAAATGATTAAGTTCGGCATATGTCCATGTAGGACCGCCTGTGGTTTCCAGCGCACCAGAATAGGCAAAACCAGCAACCGAATCTTTTTTACGGCCAACAACGCCCCACAGGTTTGGCCCCACCATGTTTTTGCCGCCCTTGTCAAGGGAGTGACATGCGCCGCATTGTTTTGCGACCTGCTGGCCCTTGGATACATCGGCGGTTGCAAGCATAGCCAAAATGGGTTCTGGCCCAGCAGGTTTTGCGCCCGTGCCCCCCGCATCAGCGGCAACGGCCACATCAATCAGCACAGCATTTTTTTCAAGCGATTCGGGATGAACGATTTGTTTGGCGATAAAACCACAAAGCATGGCAATAATGCCCGCAATCAGCAATGATGCAAAAATTTTATTGAATTCCAGATTGTTCATGTCTTCACCTTCATTTTGTTTAGATGCTTGCGAAAGCTTTTATAGACCATAAACATAAGCGGGGGAAGAGTATTTGATCAAGATCAATAAAGTGACATACACATGAAATAGAACAACTTTGTATACAGATATCTGGAAATAAGGTAGAGTAGTCCTGGTTCTGAGTTCCTCTTTTTATTGACATAAATAGGTTTTTGTTACAGATGGCACGTACGCGATCCGGATCTTCATCAGTGTATATGACACGCGGGGAAACTTGGCTGGAAGGGGCTGGGGCCGCCGCTATACGTCTTTTATGGCGTGCTATTGGCGGATGTATGGTGGTTTCCGTACTGCTCCTTGCGATTTCGATGATAAGTTATACCCCTATGGACCCCTCCTGGAATACGGCATCAACACCGGATTCTGTTCAAAACTGGATGGGGAAGAACGGTTCATATCTATCTGATTTTATTTTACAATTTATAGGTCTTGGTGGGGCGATCCCGGCACTGTTCATCAGTTATATCTATGGTGTGCGTTTATGGAGAGAACACGAAGGCGATGAGGATAATATCGCTATTCGGCGGGGGGGAAGACTGCTTTCTTTTGCTCTGTGCGTTTTGTGCGCCAGTATTGCAGGGGCACGTGTGCCCTCGTTTGAATATGTCCCGCAGCCCTATTTGGGGGGAGCGATGGGGATGATGGGGCTGAATGCATTATCGGGTCCGGTTCAATCGTATGTTGGAGTCTGGGTGCACACGGTGATCGCACTGGCCATGGCGGGTGTGTCCTTTGCTGCCGGATGTTATGCAACTGGCGTAACGGTGCGCAGCGCATTGACCCGAATCGTCGCCGCCGCTTTATGGCTTATGGATATGGGATCGTACGCTTATGCTTATGTTGGGGATATATATGCAAAATGGCGTGATCCGAATGGCTTTACCGAACGTGCTGAACGGATGCCTCCGCGTCGCCGTCGTCGATCCATACGTGACGAGGACGCAGGCGAAGACGAAGATTCTGCGCAAGATGACGATTTCGATGATGATTCAGAGTGGATTGAAGACGAAGATGACGACGAAGATGGATTTGAACGTTTGGACGTTTCGGAAATAAAGGTCATACGTCCGGCTGCTGTTAAGTCAAAGAAAAAGAAACAAACGCACCAATTGGAATTAGGTCAGCAACCCGCCAATGATTTTACCTTACCAGATATTGATTTCTTGCAAGTTGCGCCGCCGTTGGCTGACTCGGATAAAATTGATGAAAATGCGCTGCGCAAAAATGCGGATATGCTTCAGACTGTTTTGAGCGATTATCATGTGCGCGGAAATATTATGTCGATCCATCCAGGGCCGGTTGTTACCCTGTATGAACTGGAACCCGCGCCGGGAACCAAATCATCGCGTGTCATCGGTCTTGCCAATGATATTGCACGTTCCATGGCGGCTGTATCTGTGCGGGCGGCTGTTGTTCCGGGCCGTAATGTGATCGGGATTGAATTGCCGAACAAACGTCGTCAGACTGTTTACTTGCGCGATTTACTTTTATCTGAATCCTATGCGGGGACGGGCGCGAAACTGCCTTTGGTTCTTGGTAAAGATATTGGGGGGCATCCGGTGATTGCCGATTTGGCCCGTATGCCGCACTTGCTGGTCGCGGGGACAACGGGGTCCGGGAAATCAGTTGCGATCAATACGATGATCTTGTCCCTGCTGTACCGTATGACACCGGAACAGTGCCGTTTTATTATGATTGATCCTAAAATGCTGGAACTTTCGGCGTATGATGATATTCCGCATTTGCTTACACCTGTTGTGACCGAACCCGGAAAAGCGATTGTTGCGCTGAAATGGGCAGTTCAGGAAATGGAAAACCGATATCGTGCCATGTCAAAATTGGGTGTCCGAAATATCGAAGGGTATAATGTTCGCCTCGCTGAAGCGCGGGAAAGTGGCGAATCCTTGATGCGCAAGGTTCAAACGGGGTTTGATCCAGAAACAGGTCAGCCAATTTACGAAGAACAACCTCTGGATCTGACAGATCTGCCTTATATCGTTATTATTGTCGATGAATTTGCAGATTTAATGCTGGTGGCCGGTAAAGATGTGGAAAATGCAATTCAGCGATTGGCCCAGATGGCGCGTGCCGCTGGTATTCATTTGATTATGGCGACCCAGCGGCCATCGGTTGATGTGATCACAGGTGTGATCAAGGCGAACTTCCCCACACGGATCAGTTTTCAGGTGACGTCAAAAATTGATAGCCGCACGATTTTGGGAGAGGGCGGCGCCGAACAGCTGTTGGGTATGGGAGACATGCTGTTCATGGCTCCTGGCGGCCGGTTAACCCGTGTTCACGGCCCATTTGTCAGCGACGATGAAGTGGCGCAGGTTGTGACCCACCTGAAGGCGCAAGGAACACCGGAATACCTCGATGACGTGACCGAAGGGGATGATGTGTTCGGTGAGGGCGGTGAATTTGGCGGCGGCGGCGACGATGCTGTGGATGAACTGTATGATCGTGCGGTTGCGCTGGTCTCGCGTGAAGGAAAGGCATCAACCTCTTTTGTTCAGCGGCACTTGCAGATTGGATATAATCGCGCTGCGCGGATTATCGAAGAAATGGAACGCCAGGGTGTGATCAGTACGCCGTCCCATAGCGGTAAGCGAGAGGTTCTGATCGGGGATCATTCGGGGCGTCATTGATTGTTTTTTCCATTTCCCTGCGGCACAAAGGATCTGGCTATTCCGTATAATCTGTGGAATTATGGCCTATCTTTGTAAGAATTAAGAAAAAGGGGTATGCAATGTCCGGACGTATTTTATGGGCGTTATTGATGATATCGATCGTGATCTGTCAATCGGGCATGGCGTTTGCTGCACCTGCTGCGGCTTCCCATGCATCTTCATCAGATGTTATTCCATCGGATCTGGTGTCTCGTGTTGAAAGTTATTTTGATGCGTTTGATACGGTACAGGCCCGATTTGTCCAAACCGCTCCGGATGGGGCGCAGCGGATCGGAACATTCTATATGGATCGTCCCGGTAAATTACGGTTTGATTACGATCCTCCATCCAAGGATCAAGTCGTTGCCGATGGGGTACAGCTTTATTATTATGATAGTGAACTCAAACAAACATCATCTGCGCCGATTGGCCGAACCCTTGCTGATTTCTTGCTGCGGAAAAAAGTGCGTCTTTCGGATGATGTGAAAGTAACGGATGTCAAAGAGGGCGGTGGATTGACGCAGATTAGTATGGTCCAGCGTGCGGATGAAGGCGCGGGGACATTAACGCTGGGGTTTTCGGATCAGCCATGGGGTTTAAAAAAATGGCGGATTGTGGATGCAGCCGGTCAAATTACAGAAGTGGAATTGTTCGATATTCGTCAGAATATCAATCTGCCTGCCCGGCTTTTTGTGTATAAGGATCCGTCCCGCGGCTATAATTAAAAGGATAAAAGGTAAATGGATCACGGCACGTTCGGCCAGCTTGTGCGTCAACTATCTCGCCTGCCGGGGTTTGGGCCCAGGTCTGCACGGCGCGCTGCACTTCATTTGCTGACAGGCCCACGTGATCATATCACCCATTTGGCGGATACCTTGATTGCCGCATCAAACAGCATGAAAATATGTCATATCTGCGGCAATTTGGATGATGACGATCCTTGTCATTTATGTACGGATAACCGGCGCGATCCGGCGCAAATCTGTGTTGTTGCGGGCGTCGCGGATGTGTGGGCATTGGAACGCACCCATCAATATCGCGGTCAATACCATGTTTTGGGCGGGGTTCTATCCGCGATTGATGGCATGACACCGGATATGCTGCGCCTTGACCAGCTGATGAGCCGATTACGATCCGCTCCTATTCGTGAGGTTATTTTGGCTTTGTCCGCAACGGTAGATGGTCAAACAACGGCGCATTATATTCAAGATCGTATTGCGAATGATGTGCCGATGGATCATCACCCAAAGATGACACGTCTTGCCCTGGGGATGCCTATGGGCGGTGAACTCGATTATCTGGATGAGGGAACAATTGTTGCGGCGATCAAAGCCCGCGCGTCGTTATAAGAACGTTTATCTTATGCTCTCATGTCTTGTTGTGACTGGATAAGTAAATGATGAGATGCTGTCAGATCCCCGGTCGGAATATGGATCACATCCACTTCTAATTCAATGGGAATGCGCGTAGCTGTCATGAGGTCCTTGCAATTTGCCAGCATATCAGCAAAACGCATCGCCGCGTCAACGGGTTCCAATTCATACGCAGGACGCTGGAGGAGTAGGGCATATTCCGTCTGTCCGGTTTGGGCCAAAATATCCGTTGTCCGGTGAAAGCGTGCAATCATTTGCCCAAGGGTTGCAGATGCCACCTGTGCCGCATAGTCGCTGTCGTGAACCTGAACTTGGGTCAAGTTGATCATGCGAATAAATAGCATGCATGATTCTTCTGCATATCGGTCTGCGCGATCAAAAGCGATCGAGAACAGCTGCCAAAAAGCGGATTTGGCAATAATACCCCCGCCGCTTGGGAAATCTTCGGATAAGTCACCTAAATGACGTCGAATGCGCAGCATACGATCGGCTTGCTCTGTTACTTTTAAAACATGTTGATGGTCATACGGTTTGGCTGCAATCTGATTGGCGCCAGCCATACGGCCTGCCTCGGCTGAAATACCCGATCCTGTTAGAACGGTATATACATAATTTGGAACCATACGCCGAATTTGAATGATCATTTGCCGCCCCTGGACCTGGGGCGAGGGGTCAATAAACAGGATATCAAGGTGCGGTGAGGTATTCAGATGGGCAAGCGCCTCTGTTTTGCTGTGCACGGTTATGACTTTGTGACCTGCGCTTTGCAAGGTGGTCGCAAGCAGGAGAGAAGCCCCTTCGTCGTGATCTACAATCAGAATATTCATCAAAAAAGCCAAAAAAGATTCTATAAAGTCTTTGACATTCTCTCAGATCTTCGTTAATAAATCCTGATCGTAAAGATGCCCTGGTGGCGGAATTGGTAGACGCGCTAGTTTCAGGTACTAGTGGCCGTAAGGTCGTGGAAGTTCGAGTCTTCTCTAGGGCACCATCTTTAT
>CAZQLB010000052.1:0-10255 GCA_964593915.1 uncultured Pseudobdellovibrionaceae bacterium | reverse complement strand
CGGCCAGATGATAGGTTGGAAATCCATCAGACTTGATTAAAATTTCATCCGTCAGTGTTTCGGAATCAAATGAAATAGGCCCGCGGATCAGATCATGACATTGAATGGTTTCATTTTCAGGGATCTTCATACGAATGACATAGGGCGTCCCCTCGGCCAATTTACGATCAATGGTTTCCTGGGATAATCGTCGACATTGGCCGTCGTATTTTGGAAGCAAACCTTGTTGCTGTTGGTTCTTACGCATCAGGTCAAGGCGTTCAGATGTGCAAAAACATCTGTAGGCATGTCCTTTTTCAAGTAACTCATTGGCCGCCAGATGATAAATGGGCAGCCGTTCGCTTTGTGCATAGGGGCCGTAGGAACCGCCATGCCCCACCCCCTCATCGGGAGTGAGGTTTAACCACGCAAGCCCATGATGAAAGGATTGCAGCGCATCATCCCGGAAACGGGCCCGGTCTGTATCCTCGATCCGCATGATAAAAACGCCGTTTGTACGGGTTGCAAGAGCCCGGTTAATAACCCCTTGCATAGCACTGCCCAAATGAAGAAGTCCGGTTGGTGAGGGGGCGTATCGCACCACCTCGGCACCAGCGGGCAGGTTCCGTGGGGGGTAGAGTTTTTCAACATCAGCCAGGGTTTTTACCGTGGATAAATCGGGATCTTTTTGTGTCATATCAACCTTATTTTGTGCTACATCAAGGATATTGGTATAGAACACTTCGGAAAATGGCGCAATATTCTTTATATATTCAGGGAATAAAAGGCATCTGGGAACAGATTTTGGCTCGGATCGGGATGGATTGGGATGCCCAGATTCAGGCCAAAATTTATATGGTGCCCTTACTTTTGGCGATAGGCAGCGGATTCTTTTTTATCGGCCGGTCGGACCCAGATGTGATCCGCCCCTTTCTTTTGATGTCTTTGTGTGGGGCAATGGCCTTTTGGCTCTGGCCATTTTACAAAATAAACGGGGAGTATATGATCGCCATCCTTTTATTTCTGGCGATGATGTTTTCTTTGGCGGGGTATACGTCGGCGGCCCTGCGGACTCAGATCGTATACGCTCCGATGATTCCCTATGAACTGGCAGAACAAAAAAAACCAATCCGGCTTTATGGGCGTATTACAGCACTAGAACAACTCTCAAATGCGGCCGGCGGTGATGGCGGCATACGCATGATGCTGACGGATTTGGTGATTCAGGGAACATCTCAGGATAAAACACCTCGGTCCTTGCGGCTCAGTTTACGGAAAGGGGGGCATGACCTGCGGATCGGGCAGCGCATTGAAGTGCTGGCCAAGGTTCAGCCGCCGTCTCCTCCCACCACTCCTGGTGGATTTGATTTTCGGCGCGATGCGTATGTCAAACAAATTGGCGGATACGGATATATTGTAAAGATATTGCGGATTGATCATCCGATTGGTAACACAGGGACAGGCCTGTCGTGGGCCGAGGATTTACGCAATACCCTGGCCCAGCGTGTACATGATGTGTTGCCCGCGCGCGGAGCGGGCATGGTCAGTGCCCTGCTGACAGGGGAGCGAGCCGGGATTGAACCAGCAGATTGGGATGCCTTGCGCCATTCTGGACTTGCTCATCTTTTGGCAATATCGGGGGCGAATGTGGATATGGTGGCCGTGGTTGTCTTTTTTACCCTGCGCCTTTTGCTGGCGGCTATACCGCGGATTGCCCTGTTTTACCCGATTAAGAAAATTGCAGCGGCGGTCGCGCTCCTGACCGCTGGTCTATATGTTGCGTTTATCTTACCATCTGTTCCAACCTTGCGGGCATTGGTGATGATCACGCTGGTTTTGGGGGCTGTTATGCTGGATCGTTCGCCCTTTTCGCTGCGCCTTGTGGCGGTGTGTGCCGCCCTGATCCTGATCCTTCAACCCGAGCAAATCTTGGGGCCGAGTTTTCAGTTATCATTTGCGGCCGTGACAGCCCTTGTCGCTTTGTTTGAATGGGTGCGGCCGTGGCTGTCCCGTGTTCATCAGGATGCCAATATTCTGACTCGTCTTATCATCTATGTGGTGGGGGTATGCGTAACAACGGCGGTTGCAACCATCGCAACCGCACCAATATCCCTTTATCATTTTCAGACGTTGCCCCTTTATGGTGTGCTGGCAAATGTGCTGGCTGTGCCCATTATGACCTTTTTTGTGATGCCGCTCAGCCTGCTCACCTATATCCTGATGCCGATCGGTCTGGATCAGGGAATATTATTTCTCATGGGCTGGTTTTGCGATGTGATTTTATCTATTGCTCATATGATTGCGGATTTGCCAGGCGCGCTGTTGACCCCGCCTGCTATGCCGTTTGGCGCGTTTTTAGGGATTGTTTTATCCGGCGTAATTCTGTGTGTATTTATAGGTACTTTACGTATACTAGCAATGGTTCCGTTTGTTATTGCAATCATTATCTGGTGGGCTACACCGCTTCCGGTTGCGGCCGTATTGGCGCAAGGCAAGGTTTTGATATACAGAACACCAGAAGGTCATGTGATCACCACCAGTAAACGGTATGCGCGCCGCCAGCAGCAAGATTGGGCCCAATATTGGGGGCGGGATAAGGACCATATCCAAAAGGCGTATACCGAGGGGCGTATTCCTCCAGAAGATCTTTTAGAAATGCAGACAAAGATCTTAAAACAGCCGGGTTTAAATAAAACGGGATATGCGATATATCAAGAAAGAGATGGTCTATTAAGTGCCGTGCCTATTTATACCCCGTTGGGGCATGCGTGGGAGGAATAAAAGTCATATACCTTTTCCGATTATTTGTGGTTGTGCGACTAAAATGTAATCTCCATCTTCTTGATTGGAAGTTATCGTAGTTGGACGGAGATGTAAAACACGTTCTTCCCTCATTCGTGAACGATCCTTAGCAGATGGTTTTTTGACATTTCCTGGACAAAGATTGTGTGTGATGAGCGAATCTGGATCTAAAAAAAATAATAAAAAAATATATTTAAACGCATTAATTTTATATTTATCTGAGATTAGCATACTTCTAATAAGGATTAATTGTTCTTCATTTAGGATACAAAAAGGCCCATGCGTTATATAGACGAGTAGGATTGACTGATCTTTAAGTACATATATATCTTTCTTTTTAATCGTGTGATACAAATGGTCTGTCATTTCTCCCACTGTAAATGATCTTGGAGCATTTCTGTACCCACCTCGTGACATTTTATTCTCTGGGACTAGTTCAGTTAACTCACAAAACATAGTTTCTTTTTCTGTTTTGATAATATAATCAAGATCATTTTCTTGATTTTTAGATGAGTATGTAATTTTAAATGGTAGTATGCTTTCGTTTAGACTTTGTTTTACGAATGCAGACATAAATGTAGATTCTATCTCCTCTTTGGTTTGGGGAAAATCCATTTTGACTTCTGTTGTTCCCTTATTTGAAACTTTAAATAAACTTGTATGCCCTGTAGGCTTCTTGTGTATTTTTTTGTTCATATTTATTATGATATTTCTATGAATATTCTTTAAAATATCAATCTATGATTGTTGTTCTATAAATTCAAGAAAATAAAATGAGGGGTCCTGTGGAAAACCGAGAAGTGATTTTTGAATTTATGCCCATGGGCCCATACGTAAAGGTAACGGCAATGGATGCGGTAACTTTGATTGAGGTATCTGTTCAGTGTCCGGCCGGATCAACTGAACACGTCATGAAACACCATGCGCTAAAACGCCTTGACTATGTTATGCGAAAAAAGGGATTATAACGGCCTTATACGAGAATATAAACGGCACGGTGCCCCTCTTAAGAAAGATATAATATGAAAATTGCAATTGCAGCGGATCATGGCGGATATGACTTGAAACAGGCGATCATGGCCGCACGGCCGGACATTGAATGGCTCGATATTGGGGCGGGGGTTATGGATCCGGCAGATGATTATCCGGATTATGGTTTTACCCTGGCAATGGCTGTGGCGGGCGGGCATGCACCGCTGGGCCTGGCGATCTGTGGATCGGGGATTGGGATTTCGATGGCTTTGAACCGTCATCCGTATATTCGTGCGGCGCTGTGTACATCGCCCGAAATGGCAAAATTGGCCCGGGAACATAATGCGGCGAATGTCCTGTGTCTTGGGGGACGGTTAACATCTGATGATCAAGCATTGGACATCCTGAAAACCTTTGTGGATACACCCTTTAGTGCCGAGGAACGTCACACCCGCCGGGTTCAGAAATTGATGTTACAGGATGACGGTCCGGCCGAGGATGGGGCAGGCGGTGGATGCTGCGGCGGACATCACCACCATGATCATGACGAAGATCATGGCCATGGGGAATGCCATGGGGATGGGTCCTGTGGCGGCCATGGACATTGTGGGGCGGATGCAGATCATGAGCACGATCATAATAATGATCATGCCGGGTCAGGTGGTTGCTGTGGCGGGGGCGGATGCCGGTCATAAATTTCTCCTTTAAACCCGGATTTTTATTCATTCTTGACATTTAGGGGGATAATATGGTTTATCACCCTTCGGTTCTTGAACAACGTTATAGGTGCGCCAAAAGATGTCTGATGTGACTTCGTCCTCTAAAATAACCCCGAAACAAAAGGGATCGGCTCGCCTTTATGCCGTTCAGGCTGTTTATGAAATGATCATGAACGACCAGCCTGTCGGACTTGTTATGGATGATATTATTGGAAATCGCGCCCCTCTTGACCCTGAATTCCAGGGATTGGCCCATCCGGCCCCCGATTTGTTCCGTAGTATTGTTTCGGGGGTTCATCGCCAGATCAATGAATTGCTGGATGTTGTGGGCAAAACCGTCAAGGATGGGGCTCAAATCGAACAAATGCGCGAACGTGATCCCCTGCTGTTATCTATTCTGTTATGCGGCGCGTATGAATTGATGGCGCATTTGGACATTGATGCCCCGATTATTATGAATGACTACCTGAATGTCGCGCATGCCTATTATCCAGGCGCCGAATCCCGTATAGTCAACGGGGTCTTGGATACTCTTCGGCCTTTATATCGGCCATAACACCATAATAATGGACGATTAAGATCTCTTTATTTCGGATTTTACTTATTCGTAATATCCTATTAAGGGGTTATACCGTATCCTATAGGCAGATAGGGGAAAAGGATCAAGAATGCGTAAAATTCTGATTATGCTTGGGGCATTGGGCGTGCTGGCTGGCGGCGGCGCGGGTGCTTTCTTTTTTCTAAAAAGCCCGGCGCAGGCATCGGAAACACCCGCTAAGGCCGAAGAAAAACATGCTGAGAAAAAAGAAGAGGGGAGCGGTGAGCACGGCGAGAAACCAGCTGGCCCTATTTACGTGCGCATGGATCCGCTGGTGGTGCCCGTTATGGATAGCGAGGGAATTTCTCAAACGGTGAGTATGGTTGTCGCCTTTGAGGTGGAGGACCAGGCCGGTGCGGATAAAATTGAAAGTTTAAAACCACGCATCAAAGATGCCTTTATCGAAAACTTGTATGGAATGCTGAATAAACAGGTAGCGATGGAGCAGGGGGTTCTGAAAGTAGGATATGTAAAACAACGTTTAAATGATATCTCGTCCAAGGTTTTGGGAGAGGGGGTCATAAAAGGTGTTTTACTTCAAATGGTTCAGCAAAATCCTATTTAATGCCTAAATCTCCCTTTTCCGTGAGTGCATATTTATATCATTCCAATCATTTTTTGTATGATGAAATAATGGTCTTCGTACATTTCACCAGAGTTCAGCATGCCAAGCGGGACCCAAAAGCATCCATCGTTTTCACTTGAACTTTTTATTTTCGGAAGCTGTTCTTCGGAACGGAGTTCCAGGTGAAAAGCATGGGTGATCGTGCGTCCACGTACCGATCGAAACGGCGCATCAAATGTGGCTTGTGATTTAATACTGCCAATCAAGGCAGGGACCGGGACTTTGATTTGCGTTTCATCCTTTAACTTACGGACCATCGCATTCACCAGTGTTTCTGCGGCATGAATAAATCCGCCAGGTAATGCGTAAAGCCCTTTACCTGGATAGGCACCGCGCCGAACAAGAAGAACATGCGCTGATTGAACAACCACGGCATCAACAGTCACATGCGTGGGGGGAAAGGGGGTGTTTTCCCATCCTTTTTTGTATTTTTCGATAAAGGTATATTCTTTTTGAAGTTCTGCCCCGTCCGGAGAATCTAGAAAATCTTTCGTATACGAGGCAACAGAAGGGGGAAGATCATCTGTAATGTCTTTTATATTGCCATTTTGAAAGATTAAAGAACGTATATCTGTCCCTGATTTGACAGAGAGTGAATCTGTTTGTGTATGCGCCCATTGTGGGAATAGATTTGTATAGTATCCGTTCCCCTTTCCTTTGCGTCCAATTAGGGTGATTTGGGAATCGTCCTCTTCGTGCTCATAAACAGCGCGCTGTACTTGTGCGACCCATAACGTGTCATTGTAACGAACATCTAATAATGGTGCGCAGATAATCCGTTTTTGATCCGCTGTTGAAAAACATGACAGAATCATGCCGCGTCGTTCGTCAAAAGAAAATGGATTGCGCAGTGATCTGGGTTCGTTGGCAGACCCAATCAACACGAGAACGCGTTTTGCAGAACGCAACGCTTCGGTCACAACATGTGCGTGCCCCCGGTGGAACGGTTCAAATCGCCCAATAAAAACAGCAAGGGAATAAGTCATCGCATCCTCCATGCGGATAGTGTCTTTTCGGGTCTATCCCGATAGGTTGTACTATAGATCATTCACATTCTTCTGTCAAAAGCCTGCGCTGATTTGATGATAGATTGAGCCTGAATCAGAAGATTTTCTTGATCTCCTTTTGTAAAACGATCAGCAGAGATGAGTGCAGAAGCCAGAATATAGCAGAAAAAAGCACCGTGAGATCCAGAGGACCGAATGAGATCAAGGTCGATATGGTGCCATTTAACATCCGCAGCATCGTCCCCCGCCTGAAATGTATAGGGGTGGGTACAGTTTGCGGTCATATCATCCCATAAATCAGGATTCAGTTTTACCCATGCCACACTTGTCTCCATCCAGGCTGAATTTGTGTTGCGCATACTGCTGACGACTGGGCCGTTATAACAGGTGCGTGCATTGGAAAAAAAGTGGTCGGTCAACCGGTTTATAAAGCCTGGATCACGATCGTGTATTTGATTCATCTTGCGGTGTGTGATCATTTGCCGATAAAGCCTTTGTGCCGAATCGTAATCCATATCGTGTCCATGTTGTTTTTTTCTTGCGTGTGTTGCTTTTTTTATTTCTGTGGTTAATCCGGCTGCATACGGATCATCCAGCCGAAATGACCCACAAACCATTTCTTCTAAAAATTCATGCGTCATGGATTTTAATTTTTGTTCTGGTGTATACGGAAAAGGTGAATCCGGATCAGGGGTGTTATCAACAAATCCCCCGCATAGGGCCGGAAGCCGATCATCCATCCGGACAATCCCCAGAACGTGCAGGGATGGCACCCCCGATTTTCCAGGAATTATACGAACGGGGGCAATATCAACGGCATGATTGGGGCCGTATCGTCCGATAACGCCCGGACCTGTGATACCAAAGTTATAAAAAGGGTTTATAGGCAGATTTTGTTCGTTCAATTGATATTCATCATCCAGATAACTTCTACGTCTGCCTGCGTTCCATTTCTCATCTTTTAAACCAGGGCCGGATGGTGTATCGGCCCACGGCTGTCCGATGCATTCAGGGGACATGTAAAAGGGTGGATGATTCATATCGCGTTGGATAACTGTGTCATAGGGAATATCATTGCGCGAGATCAAAAGTCGTTTATCTATCCGGGTCCCCAGATCAATAATCGCCCCTGATACATCGATAATGGAGCCAGGAATATCGCCGCCGCGGCGATAAGCGATGTCTTGGAATAAAGGCGTAAGGGATTCGCGATAGGCCTTGTTTAAGGGATTGTCGTCGGAACTGTTCTGCATGATACATACCCTCTTTTATTTGTTTCTGACCCATAAAGACCGTTGGCATAGATATATTCTACCACCTGCGAGAAGGGGGCAGAGAAATCGCGATCGCCTTTTGCAATTTTCTCCATAATTGCGGTTGATGAAATATCAATCTTTGGCCCATCGATAAAACACCATCCGGATTTTACATGGCGTAAGTCTGGGTACTGCGCATAGTCAAATGCGGCAGCTGCGAATTCTTTTGCCGCAGGACTGTTCATGGCTTTTTCGGTATATCCCGGCCGATCAATGACAGCCAGAATGTATTGGTCCATAATGTCTGCGCGTTCTTTCCATAGGTGTAGGTTCGAAAAAGTATCCGCTCCCATGGCCCAAATAAATTTGGTATCGGGATACATGCGTTGCAATTCGGCCAGAACGAAAAAGGTATCATGACGGCCGATTTTTTGGGCAATACGATCTTCAACGTCAGACAGGATGATGGCCGGATCAAAATAAGGGGCAAGAATTTTGGCCATTGCCATCCGGTGTTCAAGGGATGGATACACCGATGGATCTTTTAATGGATTTTCCGAAAAGATCATCCAGATTTCATCACTTTTCAGAGCCTGGTGAATATATCCAGCCATCTCAAAGTGGCCCTGATGCGGGGGGTTAAAAGACCCCCCGAAAAGCATAACAAGTTTTTGCATTTTCTTTTCTCCTTTCCGGGGGATGTGTTAAGCCGCCAATTTCAGGTCAATAAGACCCATTCTATTTAAGATAGCGGTTGTTTCAACAGCTGTTTTGCGAACCTGTTCAAAATTAACATCCCGCAAGATATCTCCATTTCGGAAAGCGGTTTTTAAAAGGTTTGGACGTCCTTTCAATTTATCCCGGCGGCAGGTGATATATCCGGCCTGTTCATCAAAGGTCAGCGCCAGAATACCCCGTTTAGAGGATTTGCCAGGATCAGTGATCGGCGATTTATAAACATCCCGCCAGGTTCCCGCTGTATCAAAGGCACTGTTATGAACATGATAGTCGCTCCAACCTTGCGGGGTTTTGATCGCCGAAGCGTTAAAATCACTGGTGACGGGAATTTCATCCTCGATCCGGATGGCGGATGCCTTCATGGCGTATTTTTGGGTGTCGCGATCCATCCGTTGTAACAGTTCGGCGCCCATCCCAAAGACAACATTATCTGCGCTGTATCCTTTTTGTTTCATCGCTTCAAGGATAGCAGCAATCGAATCGGGCGAAACCCCATCCCCCTGGATCAGGCGGATGTACGGCGGCAGGACTTTATATCCCTTTGTGTTCGCTGTGACACCAAACCGTTCGGCCAGAATATCCAGCGACTTGCATACAACGTCAACTGGATTCCCGCTGTCTGGCCGGATTACAATCAACCCACCATTGTTAATGACTTGTTCCCGCAGCTGATCGCCCCAGATGTTTTGAATAGCATTATATAGGTCGTATGAATCACTTACGACGGCTATAACTTTGCCCTGGCCTGAAAACTGCTTGATCATGTTCAGATAGGCAGCCGCTTCGTTTTCACGGCCCCAACTGGTGATGGTGGAATGTTCGGCCGCAGGCACTCCTTGTTTTTCCGGGCGATAGCGATAATAGGCTTTTGCCGCGACAATACCCATCAAGGTATCCGACCCTGCGAAATTAACAAGGTGCGCCATACCGCCCAGGGCAGCTGTTTCATTTGAACTGGCGCCGCGTGCACCAAAATCATTTAATTTAAACGGCAATCCCAACAGATTATCAGATGTTTCATTCATATATTGGGTCACAATTTGTTTTACGGCCCAGGATTTGGTTGCGACTGTGTTTGGATACCAAACGGCGCGCAGCAAAGCTGTTTCAAGATAACTGGTGAGCCACGCGCAATTCGGATCTGTATTCACGATTTGGACAGTGACATGATGGTTGGGCAGAACAGTCCCCTCATCCACCGTTTCAATTTCAACCGGCAGGTATCCGCCATGTTTGTTGATGATGTATTCCCATCCGGCGCGGTTGAATGGCAGGTTCATATCATCCCGAATGACGGATTCAGCAAAGTCAATATCACGCATGGTGATGGGAGTCGTCAGGTATTCTTTGATGAATGCCTGAAGCCCGAAAGACATGACGTTTTGATAAACACCGCCGCGAGATTCGATATAGCTGGACACATGCGTGGTTCCAGCCGGGTATTGTAAGAAGTGGGAGGTTTTATAAGCATCCGTATTCAGGGGGATGTTTTTCAGCAGTTCGAGTAACATGTTGTTCTCCTTTGTCGTAAACAAAGAAGAATGCCGGTACAGTTTTAC
>CAZQLB010000051.1:0-10258 GCA_964593915.1 uncultured Pseudobdellovibrionaceae bacterium | reverse complement strand
CATGCGGATCATATTATTATCACCGGTTTTAACGAAGGAATATGGCCATCACAGCCAAGTCAAGATCCTTGGATGTCCCGGGGTATGCGAAAATCTTATGGACTGCCAGATATTGATGTTTCGATTGGCCGTATGGCTCTTGATCTTATTCAGCTTTTATCCGCTCCGCGTATCAGTATTACCCGATCTCTCATGTTAAATTCTCGGCCCACAACGGAAAGCCGGTGGCTTTCACGCATGAACGTTCTTTTGAAAACAGCATCAACAAAAAATATAAATTTTTATAATACAATTCTCCCATTTTGGATCAAAAAGAAAAACATCACAGACAATGGGTATAAACCCTTTATTCCCAGTCGGGTTCATGTTCCAAAACACATCAAACCAACTGAATTCTACGCAACAGATATTGATATATTTTGCGACAATCCCTATTTCTTTTTTCTTCACAAGATTTTAGGGCTAAAACCATTAGATTCATATGATATCGCCCCAGATGCGCGCATACGCGGCATACTTATTCACAATACGCTTGATTCATTTATAAGAGGAAATATAAACGATCAAATCCCCTTTAATGAAGGATCCTTGCTTGATACGTATCATCAATGCGCAAAAGATCTTTTTATCTCAAGATCCAATCAATCCCTTATCAAAACACGGATGTATCTTTCTTTATTATCTTTTTTAGAACTTGAAAAACAAAGACGTCAAAACGGATTCATCCCTGTACATACAGAAAAAAAACTAGAGTCTGTTTTTGATATTCAAAATGGTGTTATCCATCTAAAAGCGCGATTTGATCGCATTGATCATGATCAAACGGGGAATTTATGTATTATTGATTATAAGACATCAAAAACACCACCATCTTTATCAAAAATTATAAATGGCGAAAAACCCCAATTGGGAATAGAAATAACGATTCTTGCTTCTGTCATAAACGAAATTATCCATCATCACGATGATCGCTCTATCTCATCTGCCTTCTTCTGGCCTATTCACCCAAATAGTCATGATCTTCGTATTTTTGATGAACAAGAAATTGAAAAGATCATCGAACATGTTCGATCCGGAATCCATGAGCTTTTTTCATCTTATTATGATGATTTTTTCTCGTTCCATTACCTTCAAAATAAAAAAGAAAGTTTTTATGAACAGGTATATGCCCATTACATACGAAAACAAGAATGGAATGGTTTTATTGGGGACATAAAAGAGGAAGAAAATGAATAATCCCATATCTTCAGAAGATAAGACTATTATCGATGCAGCTAAACGCAAACAGATAGAGGCATCAGATCCAACAAAATCTGTATGGGTTAATGCATCGGCTGGGACAGGAAAAACAAAAGTTTTGGTACAACGTGTTCTTCGGCTTTTACTCCCTAAATTAAATGGGGAAAAGGGAACAAGACCCGATAAAATATTATGCCTGACGTATACGAATGCGGCGGCAGCAGAAATGGAGGACCGCTTACTCAAAACCGTCCAAATATGGGCAACGTGTAATAATGAAACGCTGTGCGAAAATCTAAATTCATTACAGGGCTATCCCCCAACACAAGAGCAAATTAAAGCCGCCCGATCCCTTTTTACAGTATTGACGGATGGTCCATACTATGTCCAACTTTTAACCATACATTCATTCTGCCAATCTATTTTGGCACGATTTCCGATTGAAGCGGGCATCACGCCCCACTTTAACCTAATCGATGATTCACAACATGCTGATTTAATTGATGAAGCATTTAGAAGAACTGTATCTGATTTTCTACAAGATAAAAATTTATCTCCTTTTTATGAACACATAACATCGATCAGCGCCGATGAAACTCTTTTTACACTTGTAAAATCATTCATCTCGAAAAAAAGTGATTTTCTATTCGCATTAAAAAATATAAAAAATCATGAATGGAAATCAGCTTTTTTGATTTATTTTGGGCTTCCATCCGATTTTAATCAAAGTCATATCGATGCTGATATCAGTCATCCACAAGAATCATCATTAGAAATTTTAAAAGAATTTGCGAACAAAATTGGATATTTAAAATCCGCACAAGATCTTCAACGTGAAATACATTCGTATCTATCATCAATTCCTGATGAACGTATTCATTTATGGACGTCATTCAAAAAAAGTTTTTACACAAAATCCGGATCTAGAAAAAGTTTTAATCAATCAAAAAACCCGGATATACAAGAAGCCTATGAAGAGTGCATCTCTTTTGTTGAATCTATTTCAAAGAAAGAGAGTATCGTTCAGCTTATTGAAACAAACTTCTCTCTATTGAAATTCATTTCTCATTTTCTTGATCATTTATCAAGTATAAAACAACATAAGAATCTTTTGGATTATGATGATCTGATTTCAAAGGTATATGATCTTCTTGCACCATTTGCGGATAAGGCCATACCCAAAAACTGGATCATGTATAAATTAGACGGCGGTATTGATCACATATTGGTGGATGAGGCACAAGATACAAATCCATCACAATGGGCCATTATACGTGCGCTGTCAGACAATTTTCAATCCCAAGACGACCAAGATATACAAAAAACAATTTTTATTGTTGGAGATCAGAAACAATCTATTTACCGTTTTCAGGGTGCAGATACAAAAGAGTTTTTATTATCCCAACAGAATTTCTCCTCCTATTCAAATTCATCGGTATTAGATCGCGTGGAAATGAATATCTCATTCAGAAGCGCCACCCCCATTCTGGATTTTGTTGATACTATTTTTTCAAATTTTCAATATCAAAAAGCATTGCATTTACCATCTGGAACAAAACATTTCTCTAGCCGGGAAAAAGCATATGGATGTGTCACACTTTTACCCCCTATCCCCATACAAGAAGATGCAAAAAAAGACAAAACTGAATGGCGTATAAGCGCGTATTCTTATACCGATCAGGACGTTTTATTATCCGATCAAATCGCCGAATACGTCCAATATCTTATGACTGATGGCCCTATTTTATCTTCGTCCGGTATGCGTGCAAAACCAAAAGATATTATAATTTTACTTTTGAAACGTTCCAGAATGATGGGGCATTTAATTGCGGCTCTGCGTAAAAAAGGTGTCCCCGTTGGAGGAATGGACCGTATTAATATTAACGACGATCTATCTGTTCAAGATTGCTTATCTGCAGCACATATCGCTCTTTCACCAGATGACAATTATTCTTTGGCCTGTTTTCTAAAGTCGCCTTTTGTGGGTTTAGATGATCATGATATTTTGGCGATTAATCGAAAAGAAGGATCATCTCTCTATCGATCTTTTATATCCGATGAAAAATATAAAGATATCTCGGCCTATATCTCTAAAATATTAGAGATAAAAAATGCTGATCCATATACTTTTTTTAGTACTATTTTACAAATGGAAGTCCCCGGGGAAACAGGCAGGTCAGGATTACACGCCCTGCAAATGCGTCTGGGGACACATATACAGGATATGATTGATGAACTTTTGATTCAGGCGTTGGACGCCAGCGGAAATGGCTGTTCATTGCAACGTTTTCTTTTTGACTTATCTATTCAACACACAGATAAGAAAAGGGAATTTCATGCCGATGATGACATTGTACGTCTTATGACTGTGCATGGATCAAAGGGTCTCGAGGCGCCGGTTGTTATTCTGGCCGATTGTATACATTCAAAAAAACAGAAGAATGATTCTGGTATTTTCTGGCCTGATGATACGGGTGCTCCCCTTCCTATATGGGCACCAAATAAAGATACAAGAACAGATGAACTTGAGAAAGTTTATGATTGTTTAAAAGAATCAAATCAACATGAATATATGCGTCTTTTATACGTCGCTCTTACGCGCGCACGCGATCATTTGATTATTACGGGCGCAGATTCAAAAGATGCAAATCCAGAAAGCTGGTATTTTATTGCTAAAAAGACGTTCGATCAACTTCATACTCATACAGGGTATCAGGAAACAATCTATAAAGATAAAACAGCTCTTTGTTTTGATAACAGATACATATCAACAGTTATTCCTCCACAAAATATAACTTCATCTATATCAACACAGATTGATTCCCCACCTTACCTTTTCACCCCCATCCAAGAAGATCAGTTTCCACATCGTCCACTGCGTCCCATTCGCGCTAGCGCACACTTATCTTCATTATCTCCTCTTGATTCCTTGAATGATCCATCTCGTTTCAGACGCGGAAATATTATTCACAAACTTTTACAATTTATTCCAGATCTCGATGAAAAAGACCGGCCGTTTTCAATGACACGATATCTTTCTGTTCAGTCTGACTTATCCTCTGACGATCGTGCCATCATACAAGATGAACTCATGGCTATTTTCACAAAACCTGAATTATCTCTTCTCTTCGGCCCCGGATCAAAGGCTGAAGTTCCGATAACGGGACAGTTATCAGATGGAACCTATATTTCTGGGCAGGTGGATCGTCTGTGGATTGGGAAAGACAGTATATGGATCGTGGATTATAAAACAAACCGCCCGCCACCCCAGAAATGGGCCGATGTGCCAAAAGGATATCAAGATCAGCTGCGGGCTTACCGTGATTTAATTCATCGTATTTATCCGGGCCATCAGATACATTGCGCCCTATTGTGGACGTATGGACCACAATTTATGGTGGCACCGACTGATTTTTAGAGGCCATGGTTATTCAGACCTCTTTAAATCTTCTTCTTTCTCCCTCTTGAACTTATCTGACTTAGCGACCATATTATACTCAAGTACAAACGAAAGGATCATATCATGGGAATCGTTCATGCCGTAACAGACGCGACATTTGAAACAGATGTTTTAAAATCGGATGTGCCTGTTGTTGTTGATTTTTGGGCTGAATGGTGCGGCCCTTGCCGCAATTTCGGGCCTGTTTTTGAAGAAACAGCGACCGATATGCAGGGCCGTGTTAAATTCGTAAAAATGAATGTGGATGAAAGCCCGGAAACCCCTGGTAAACTGAGCATACGGGGCATTCCCACCGTGATTGCTTTTAAAGGGGGGCAACAAGTTGCCGTCAAGGTTGGTGGGATGAGCAAATCTCAATTTACAGAATGGGTTCAGCAAATCGCGGATTAAAGCCTAATTATAAGAATATTATCCTAAAAGCCGGGGCCTCCCGGCTTTTTTGTTCTCTGTCCCCTCTTTTTCGGGTCTATTTTGATATATTATTGTTTTCAATATCTGGTAAGGATTTTTTTGTTCTTATCCTGTATAAATGAATCTAACCTTTTCCTTGCATGCGCGCGAGGGGCATTCTATACATAAGCAACCTTTAACCACTTGCCACTGTTCAGTAAATTATGGCTCAAAATAAAGATACGACATCGACTCTCGCCATGGGCTGGGCCTTGATGCTTTTGGTCCTGTTCGTTTTTGGTGCCGTCATTTGGTATTATAACAAATATACCATTATGGATACAGCCCGCTGGATTCGTTATGTCGAATTACAAGCCGCTATGTTGGTCGTGGATAATGACCAGGTTGTAGCTACCGGCGGGACAGGTGAACCGTTGACCCTCCGCCAATTTGCCTCTGTTGCCAGGACGTTACCCCCCACAACGTTAACACCGGAATATATCTCGTTACTTTCTCAGGTCACGATGCGGTTTTATTTGATTATTTTCTCATTTATCATGGTCATCATGGCCCTGTGGGCGATGTTTTATGGACCAGGGACATCCTATCGCCGACGATTTGAAGGGCTCGATCAACTGATCAAGGCGCAGTCCAAATCGTTTCCCTATATCACCCCGCTTGTTGATTTTAATCCCTTGGAACAACCGTTTCGGGCACCCGGTGCACCTGTCCCTGCCGATCTCCCCCTCTTTGCCGAGGCGTTATCCCCCGAGGAATGGATTGCGTACCATCAAATCCCCACCTATACCAACCGGGAAATTGATCAGCGCGCCGCTATTCACGCTTTCAGCAAACAGCTCGGGCGTCCGTGGCGCGGATGGATGGCACTTGCCCCCCACCGTCAACTGTTACTGGCAGCTTTTTGCCTGCGTGCGGCACGTAAACGCAGCGAATCGGACGATATGCTTGGGGAAATTGCATGCTGCTGGAATAAAGGGACCCTGAAAATCCCAGGATCCCTGATCCGTAAGGCTAGAGGAATTTTGCGCAACCGAAACCTTTCTGAAAAAGTTTTACAAAAATGCAATATGCATGCATTTGAAACAACCGTTATGATCCGTGCACTACTCACCGCCCGGGAAGAAGGGGGAGTTTTAGCCCCTGCTACGTTTGTTTGGCTGCGGGGATATGACCGTGCATTGTGGTACCCACTGAATAACCTTGGCCGCAATGCGTACCATATGGAAGCATTAGGGGCGATGTGCCATTTCAAGGCCGAAAAACTTTTACAAAGGCCCGTTGTTCGCCCCAAAGTTGAGGGCGCGGCCAGTTCTCTTGCCGACTACATGAAATCATTCAAGGCACGGCCTGTTCCACAAATTGACTATAGTAAAAGCAAGAAGCGCGGAATCCAACAAGTAACAGGGGGGGCATAGAATATGGCCATACTGGATCGCATTACAACATCACAAAAAACAATTGACTCTGTTGCATCGATCAACAGCGCCCATCTGGTTTTGGATTTATCATCGGCGCGCCGGCCTGCTGTATGGCAATATGATTTATCCGCTCTTCCGGCCCTTGCCTTTGAGATCGAGGCGCTGCCCGGGCATGGATATGCCCTCAAAATGGCAGGAGCCCAAGTTGCACCACAAATCATTGCCGAATTTAATACGCGTGAAGATGCACTCAAGGTTCTAACGGATATTCAAAAAACGATTCAGAAAACACCTTTAAATACCCCTGGATATACAGACAAACAATCATATTCCCGATTTTCTTTCTTTCGCTATTTTTTGACATCCACCTTTAGCGTCATCGTGGGTGTTATTTTGGTCGCGGGTGGCTTTATTTATTACAACATTCTGCAATCATCTTATGTCCCTGAAATGATGGCCCAAACAACGGCACAAGATTCAAATATGATTGCACCGGCCAATGGATCTATAAATTCAAATATGGATCCACAAATGACAAGAGATGAACAAAAAAATCCGCCCGCATCCGCACAAAATGCCGTGGGCGTCCCCCAAAACGCAGATGATATCCTAGGGCAATAGCAGGCATGAGTTTTGATACAAAAAGATATTCGGTTCAGCATAAATCCCTGCTGCGGGATACGCGCCCGCTTGCCGTTCGCATTGGTGATTTCCTTCGGGAAACATCGATATCGGGTGCTATTTTTGTTTCATTTGCTATTTTTGTTTGGTTTCCTCTTTTGATGCCATGGGCTGATCTGGTTATCCTTAGCGGCGTATTGTTCTTTATGTGGCTGCGGGCACATGCGCGCAAAGAGCATTTACCTTTTAAAATGCCAAAAACCCATCACGGGAAAGATCCAAATAACAATGCACCTGGACAGGGCGAAAAACCCGCCGGGATCCTGTACCTCGGGAACGATAAAAAATCCCACGAGGAAATGTGGTTTACGAACGAAGATTTACGTACCCACCTGTTATATCTTGGGACCACCGGGTCTGGGAAAACAACGGGACTGATGTCGCTGGCCAGCAATGCCCTGTCGTGGGGATCCGGATTTGTTTACATTGATGGTAAGGCGGATACAGGGCTGTGGTCCAACCTGTCTGCCATTGCGCGCCGGTTTGGCCGGGATGATGATATTTTTGTCATCAACTATATGACTGGAAATTCGGACGTAAAAGCGCCATCCAATACGTTAAACCCGTTTTCAACCGGATCTGCATCTTATCTGACGCAGCTTCTTGTCTCGTTACTTCCGGATGCGTCGGGGGATAACGTGATGTGGAAAGAACGTGCCGTATCCATGGTATCCGCCATTATGCCCACGATGACCTGGAAACGTGATAACCAGGACATGCCGCTGAACGTGTCCACCATCCGGAACAATATGATTTTAAATAACATCATTAAATTGTCCCGCGATGATCAGGTACCAGAAGAATTGCGCAACGCGATTGTCGGATATCTGGATACCCTTCCCGGCTTTGTGCACGCGGCGTTTGATGACAATGGCCAGGTGAAGCCACCCGGCCCCGATACCCCCAATGTGGATACCAGCACATCATTTACCCAGCACGGGTATCTATCCATGCAGCTGACACGTGCGCTGCAATCCCTTGGCGATGATTACGGATATATTTTCGATTCGCCCGCTGCCGATGTTGAAATGCTGGACGTTGTACTCAATCGACGCATCTTGGTTGTTTTGATTCCTGCCCTTGAAAAATCGGCAGATGAAACCGCAAACCTTGGTAAAATCGTCGCCGCGAACATTAAGGGGATGATGGGCGCCACATTGGGATCATCGGTTGAGGGGGAAAGTAAAACCGTTATTGAGAATAAGCCCACGAATTCCAACACCCCCTTCATGACCATTTTTGATGAGGTGGGCTATTACACCGCGCAAGGTATGGCCGTAATGGCGGCGCAGGCCCGTTCATTGGGCTTTAGCCTTGTTTTTGCGGCGCAGGATTTGCCCGCCATGGAAAAACGCGTAAAAGAAGAAGCAAGATCCATCGTTGCAAACTGTAACATCAAAATTTTTGGCAAGCTTGAAGATCCATCTCAAACCAAAGACCTGTTCGATAAAACGGTCAGTTCCTCTTTTGTCACAGAGGTCACGTCGTTTTCAACGCAGCTCGATTCAATGACAAAGTCATACTACGATAACGCATCGGCCAGCATTCAAACCCGTTCCCATGCCAGTTATGATGAACTGCGCAGTTTCAAAGATGGTGAAGCTGTTGTGTGTTTCAGCGATACAACTGTTGTCAGTAAAATTTATTATTCCAAACCAGGCCTGGCAAAAGCCATGCGCGTTACCCGTTTTATGCCGCTGCCGCCTCCCAGTGAAGCCTTGCTCCGTCATATCGGCCCAACGATGCGGCTGCGGGATCTGATGGTGAAAAAGGACTGGTCAGCGATGCGCGCAGATGTCCTGCCCCCGTTACCAAATGAATTAAAAGGCGCGATAAACGGTTACTTGACCAGCCAGCAATCCGGTATATCCGAAACCCAAAGCGGTATGATGGCGGTCGCTGGCGCTTATGTTGCAGCAAATGGATGGCCGGAACCTGCTCCCCTGCCAGAGGCCGAACCAACCCCGGCAACTATACCAGCCACTACCGCAGATGCAGGATATACAAACGACACAACATCAGAAGGAAGTGGCAATACATCATCAGGCGGGGGAGGCATGACATCGGCGGCCCTATCATCAGCAACGCCTAGACAGGCGACGACCCCTGCTACATCTCCCTTTGCGCAGGGGAAAAGCCCATTCTCGTCCTTTGTTAAAAATGACGATACGGATGCATCATCGCCTGTTACCACACATCAGGATATGCCTGAACAAACAGTGTCTCCAGAACTTGCCGCGACATCATCCTCCGTTTCGGATGAACAAGACACTCGATCAGATACAGAAAAAACACCAATCACCCTTTCGCCACAAACGATCGATACGATCGAAGAAGCTGCAGAAGAAGCCCACGATACATTGGTGCGCGGTCATGTATAGTGCGTCATTCTCTCCTTTCATTCGAAACCAGCGCGGAAATATTTTCACTTTTGTCTTGCTAGGTGTCGTTCTGTTTGCTGCCCTTGTCTTTGTTTTTACAAAGGGGTTTAGTGGTTCAGCCGATAAATTAACCACTGCTGCCGCGCGCACCCACGCCGCCGATATTATCAATACAGGGCAGGCATTCGAACGTGGTGTACAGTATGTCCTGCAAAATGGTACATCCGAAAGTGATGTCAGTTTTGAAACAGGCCTTTTAACTGGATACGACCATACCCCGGCGGCGGCAACATCGGCCCAGGTTTTTCATGTCGATGGCGGCGGAATTGGTTATAAAAGCCCGCTGCCTGATCAAACCACCAATACCACTGGAAAATGGCTTTTTACAGGAGGTGTCATTGTAACAGGTCAAGGCGATGATACAAAAAGCGATTTGATCGCAACTTTGCCCGTCTCTTCCGAAATCTGCACCGAAATTAATCAAAAACTCGATAATACCATTTCTCTGTCCAGTTCAGCCGGGTCCATCACGGGCGGAAAATTCACCGGTACCTACGCTGATAATGGTGTCATCTCTTTTGACCCTGGCGCAAAAGAACCCCAGGGATGTATCCACGGATTGGTGACGGATGGGACACAGACGGGAAGCTACACCTATTATAAGGTCC
>CAZQLB010000050.1:0-10428 GCA_964593915.1 uncultured Pseudobdellovibrionaceae bacterium | reverse complement strand
GGGGTTGATTATACTCGCGATGATTGTTTTAATATGGTATAAACACCAGGAAAATATTAAACGCCTGCTGGCGGGAACAGAACCGAAAATCGGTCAAAAAAGCGGATCAAAAACATTAAAAGTATAAAAACAATGCAAACAAAGGTTTTATCCGCTGATGAACGGTTATCCTGGTGGCAGTTATCGCGCACCAACGGGATTGGGCCGATTACATTCTTTCGTCTTTTGGATCAATACGGATCCGCGCAAAAAGCCATTGAATGGCTGCCTGAACTGGCTCGCCGTGGGGGGCGCAAGGTGCCGTTGACCCCTTATTCCCGTCAAACAGCAATGGATGAATTGGATGCGTGTCATAAAATGGGGGTACGGGTCATTGCCGCATGTGAACCGGATTATCCGTATGATCTGCGCCGGATTGACGATGCACCGCCTGTGATCTTCGTGCGGGGTCATGCATCACTGTGGACGAAACCTTGTCTTGCGATGGTTGGTGCGCGCAATGCTTCGCTTGCGGGCCGAAAAATGGCGTATACCCTGGCGCGTGACGTGGGCGCAGCTGGATACACAATTGTGTCGGGTATGGCCCGCGGTATTGACACATCTGCGCACGAGGGGGCATTGGATACCGGAACAGTCGCCGTTGTGGCGGGCGGTGTGGATGTCATCTATCCCCCTGAAAACAAGGCGCTATATGACCAGCTGTGTGATGTGGGGGCGGTGATCAGCGAACATCCATTAGGTCTTGAACCAAAGGCGCCGTATTTCCCACGCCGTAACCGGATTATTGCGGGCATGTCCCTGGGCACCTGTGTGGTTGAGGCAACGACAGGATCCGGATCCTTGATCACGGCGCATATGGCGGCCGAACAGGGCCGGGATGTCTTTGCGGTACCTGGATCCCCGATGGACCCCCGTGCAGCAGGTCCAAACAGCTTGATCCGCGATGGGGCCATTTTGACCGAACGGGCGGATCATATTCTGACCCACCTTGCAACCTTTGCGCGCGGATCAACCCTGACGGAAAAAGAGGGGGGCGATTATGTCCCGCAGCAGGCCGAGGGGGCCATGCAGCTGTCTGAGTCTGAACATCAACAGGCGATTGGTAATATTATGTCTATGATGTCATTTACGCCAATATTTGTTGACGAATTGGCCCGGGCATGTCATTTGAATATCAGGTCGGTTCAGATTATTTTGTTGGAATTAGAACTGGCCGGGGAGGTGCAGCGCCTTCCTGGGAACCGTATCGTATTGATTCAAAAGGAAGAATCTTGTGACCTCTTCAGCGCTTGTCATCGTTGAATCCCCCGCCAAAGCCAAAACGATTGAAAAATATCTGGGGGCTGGATACACGGTTTTACCGTCGTACGGGCACGTCCGTGACCTGACGGCCAAAAATGGGTCGGTGGATCCGGATCATAATTTTTCGATGTTATGGGAATTATCAGAACGGGCGGATAAACCGCTTTCGGCGATTGAAAAGGCCTTGAAAAAGGCTGACACTTTATATCTTGCAACTGACCCTGACAGAGAGGGAGAGGCCATATCCTGGCACGTGCACCAGATTTTGCAGGATAAATCTCTTTTGACTGGTAAAACGGTGCACCGTGTCACATTTAATGAAATCACGAAAAACGCGATCAAGGACGCTTTCGGTCAGGCCCGCGCGGTGGATCAGGATTTGGTTGACGCGTATATGGCGCGCCGCGCCCTGGATTATCTGGTCGGGTTCAATTTATCGCCGGTTTTGTGGCGCAAGTTGCCGGGTTCACGTTCGGCGGGCCGGGTTCAATCGGTTGCGCTGCGCCTGATTTGTGAACGTGAAGCCGAGATTGAGGCATTCCAATCCCAGGAATATTGGACCATTTTGGCCCGCCTGCATAATCCGGACGGGGCACCATTTACGGCCCGATTGACCCACTTATCGGGAAATAAGCTGGATAAACTGGATATCGGGAACGAGGCGGCGGCGCAAGAAGCTGTGCGCCGTATCCGCAACAAATCCCTGCGGGTCACAAAACTGGATAAAAAACAGGTGCGTCGTCATCCGGCCGCGCCGTTTATTACATCCAGCCTGCAGATTGAAGCATCGCGCAAATTGGGTTTTTCCGCGGCGACCACGATGCGGCTGGCGCAGCAGCTGTATGAAGGGATTGAATACAATGGCGAGACTGTGGGTCTTATTACTTATATGCGTACGGATGGCACGACTCTTTCGGCCGATGCGGTTCAAGATGCACGCCGTGTCATTGGCGATATATATGGGTCATCATATGTGCCGGATGCTCCGCGTCTTTATAAGTCAAAGGCCAAGAACGCCCAAGAGGCGCACGAAGCGATACGCCCCACGGATATCAGCCGGCTTCCCAAAGATGTTGCAAAAAGCTTTTCGGATGATCGCTTGGCGCGGCTTTATGACTTGATCTGGAAACGGACCGTGGCAAGCCAAATGGAAAGCGCGGTTTTGGATCAGGTTGCAGCGGATCTGTCCGATGGAACAGATGATGTTATCTTGCGTGCCAGCGGATCCACCGTTGCATTTGATGGGTTTTTAAAACTGTATCAGGAAGATGTGGACGATTCTGGTCCCGATACCAAGGATACGGACGCAGATGACGCCAATCGCCGCTTGCCCCCCCTTACGGCGGAGGATGCTGTCAAAACGGTGGATGTAACACCACATCAACACTTTACCGAACCTCCCCCTCGTTATTCCGAAGCATCGTTGGTGAAAACATTGGAAGAACTGGGGATCGGGCGGCCATCGACATACGCATCGATCCTTCAGGTGCTTCAGGACCGGAATTATGTTGTTCTGGATAAAAAACGCTTTATTCCCGAAGATCGCGGCCGTTTGGTCACGACATTTTTGGTCAAGTTTTTCACAAAGTATGTCGATTATGATTTTACCGCAAATTTGGAAGATGAACTTGATGCCATTTCTGCCGGTCAGGTTGTGTGGACGGATGCCTTGCGGGCCTTTTGGACTGATTTTTCGGCGGCGGTTGAGGGGACAAAGGACTTAAAAGTTCGTGATGTTCTGGATCACCTGGATGCTGAATTATCGGCACACTTGTTCCCGCCGCGTCCGGATGGTAAGGACCCGCGTGCCTGCCCGGTATGTGATGGAGGCCGCCTCTCTTTAAAATTGGGGAAATTTGGCGCATTTGTGGGCTGTTCGCATTATCCTGAATGTCGGTATACGCGTCCGTTGATATCGGAAACAGATGCCGATGGCAGCAGTGATCAAACACAAGGTGCGAGTGCTGACGATTTATTGGCCGCAGGGCCAAAGGAATTGGGGACCGACCCATTATCGGGGCGTACTGTCACATTGCGCAAGGGTCCCTATGGTGTTTATGTTCAAATTGATCCGCCAGTGGGTAGTAAAGATAACCCCAAGCGCCAGGGGGTCCCGCGCGGCGTTACGGCGGCAAATGTGACACTGGAAAGCGCGCTGAAACTTTTGGAATTACCTCGTGACGTGGGCTTCCACCCTGAAACCGGGTTGATTATCAAGGCAGGGATTGGCCGTTTTGGTCCCTATCTGCAACATAATGGAAAGTACAAGTCACTGCCGAAAACGGATGATGTGCTGACCGTTGGAATGAACCGTGCTGTTGATATTTTGGCGCAGGAAAGCGCGCCCGGACGCGGACGTTTCGCTCGGAAAAAGACAACTGAAAACGCAGCTGATGGAGACGCCAAACCAGCTGCAAAAAAATCGGGGACGAAAAAAAGTGCGTCCCCCAAAAAACCAGCCGCAAAAAAATCGGCTGTAACAAAAAAGAAGACAGCCACTTCCGCGGCTGTAAAAACAAAAGAAAAAACAACATCTAAAAAGACCAGGACGGTATGACAGAAAAATTAACATTGCCAAATTTATTGGCCTTCCTTCGCGCTTCGGGTCCCGTGACCAAACGCGAAATCGCAGATGCATTCGCCGTAGAAGGAGACATCCGCATCGCGCTTAAAGACACGCTTAAAACGCTTCAGGCCTCTGGCCAGATCATTAAAATAGATGGCCAGCGGTACACTGTACCTGATGGCTTGCCGGACGTTGCGCCGCTTGTGATCATCGATATTTCATTGGACGGCGAAATAACGGCGCAGCCCACGGAATGGGATCCTGAACAAATGGGCGATGCCCCGTCTGTCCTTGTTGAAACAAACAGCGCTGAACACGCAAGCCTGGTTCCAGGGGATCAAATTTTAACCCGTATTAAAAAAAGCGGCGATGACTATATCGGATCGATTATTCGCCGTATTCATCAGTCACAGAAAACAGTGATCGGTGAAGTCATTACCATGGCGCGCGGCAGTCACCGTATTCGGACTCTTCAAAAACGCGGCGGGGATGAATACGATGTATCCGAAGAAGATTTAAATGGTGCCCAGCCTTATGACCTTGTGCGTGCGACTGTGGTGAAGGGGCCGCGTGGTAGTACACGTGATCGCGCCCGTATAGACCAGGTTATTGGTCAATCCGGTGATCCAAAGGTGATATCGCTGGTTGCAGCGCACGAAGCTGGCCTTCGGCTTGAATTTCCGCAGGTCGTGATTGACGAAGCAGACCGTATGGAACGCCCAAAAATGCAGGATGGCCGCGTGGATATCCGCGGTATCCCGCTGGTCACAATTGATGGCGAAGATGCACGCGATTTTGATGATGCTGTTTTTGCTGAACCTGATGATGATCCTGAAAACCGCGGTGGATTCCATCTGGTGGTTGCGATTGCGGATGTATCCTATTACGTGCGGACGGGAACCGCTCTGGATCAAGAAGCATACAAACGCGGGAACTCAACCTATTTCCCGGACCGCGTTTTGCCCATGTTGCCAGAGGGGCTGTCGAACGACCTGTGTTCTTTAAAGCCAAAAGAGGACCGATATTGCCTGGCTGTTCATTTATGGATTGATGCCAAAGGTCATTTGAAAAAATACAAATTCATTCGCGCGCTGATGAAATCGGCGGCGCGCCTGACGTATAATCAGGTACAGGCGGCGTATGACGGCATGCCGGATGCGATGACCGAACCCTTGGTGCGGCCTGTTATTTTCCCGTTGTATGATGCATTTCGTGTTTTGGCATCGGCCCGGATGGCACGCGGGACATTGGATTTGGATGTTCCCGAACGCAGGATTGTGGTGAATAAATCGGGCGAAATGACTGGCGTCACGGTGCGTGAACGTTTGGTCAGCCACCAGCTGATTGAAGAATTTATGATTTTGGCCAACGTTGCAGCGGCCCGTGCGCTGCAAACGAAAAAGGCGCCATGCGTATATCGTATACATGATATTCCCAGCTTTGAGAAATTGCAAAACTTGCGAAACTACCTTGCAACCTTTGGGATTGAAACGCCGCAGGGCGAGGTGACAGAACCCGCCCAGTTATCCGAAGTGCTGAAAAAATCAAAAGGAAAGCCGTTCACCCATCTGGTCCAGGAACAAATGCTCAGAACCCAGATGCAAGCAATTTATTCGACCGATAATATTGGTCATTTTGGACTGGCGCTGGATCATTATGCGCACTTTACATCACCTATTCGCCGATATGCGGATTTACTGGTTCACCGGTCATTGATCACGGCGTACAAATTGGGCCCCGGCGGTCTTGAGGCCGAAGACGTGATCCGCTTGCCATCCATGTGTGATCATATATCGATGACAGAACGCCAATCGATGGAAGGCGAACGTAACGCGGTCGATCGTTTCACCGCTTCCTACATGGCGGATAAAGTGGGCGCGATTTTTGATGCAACCATCAGCAGTGTGACAGGATTTGGTCTGTTCGTGCGGTTGGCTGAATCGGGGGCAGATGGGCTTATTCCCATGCGCGCGCTGTCTGGTGATTTCTTTGTTCATGATGAAAGACTGCATGCGCTGATTGGGCGGCGAACCGGTATTGTGTACCGTTTGGGCGCGCCTATATCGGTGGAATTGGTTGAGGCGGCGCCGCTTGCCGGGGCATTATCCTTCCGTCCTGCTGATGATGAAGGCGCGGATATACCCGGTTTTGAATTACAAGTTGCAGGCGGTGGCGACCATGGTTCTGGCAGCGGTTTTAATGACTCGCGTGGTTTTGATCGAGACGGTGGAAAAGGCGACCGGAAAAAGGATCGCAAACGCGATCTTGCCAATAAAGGAAAAGGAAGATGGGGTGCCGGAAAGGATAAAGATATGACCGAACGAAAAGGACGCGGCGGGAAACCAGATCAAGATGATCCCGCATTTTATGAACAAAGCAGTGTACGTCGTCGTTTTGGCGGCGGCGCGGCCGAAGCACGGATGAAAAAGGCGGTTGTTCGCAAATCATCCCGTGATGATGAACGATCGGAAAAACCCTCTTTCCGCCGCACGCGTGATGATGCATCTGGCTCCGCGCCCGCGGATCGTCCGTATAAGAGCGCGTATAAAAAACCTGCTGGTGACGGGGGTGATTTTGATGCACCGCCGCGCCGTTCTACACCGCGCCGTTTTGAAGAAAGAGGCGATCGCGATGATCGTCGTGATCGTGGCGGGGAACGCAGTGATCGCGGGGATTCCCGTGGCCGTTCAGGATCCCGCTTTGGTGCAGGATCGGGTGAAAGAGGGCGTCCAGGTCCTCGTTCCCGTTCATTTGACAGAGACGGCGATGATCGTGCACGCGCCCCACGTAGCAGCAGCGGAGATCGGGAATCCGGATCCGGGTTTAAATCACGTACAGGGCCGCGGACAGGTTCCGGTGGTGGCCGTTTCAAATCAGATGACCGTTCATCGGGACGTGGTTTTTCATCAGACAGACAAAGAGATGATCGCGGCAGCGAAAGAGGAGGCGCACGGACAGGGGGACGTCCTGCTTCCCGTTTTGGCTCTCGTTCAGAGTCGGGGTTTGAATCGCGTTCAGAGTCGCGTTCTGGTACCCGTTCCTATGGGCGCGGCCGGGATGGTGCGGATGGTGCACGATCATCCGGATCAAGATTTGGCGCGCGGACAGAAGGACGGTCTTCATGGTCTGGTGAGGGAAGATCTTCTGGGGCTTCATCTTGCCGCTCTTATCGTCCTCGGGACGAAGGAGATGACAGAGGCGATCGCCGTGGATCATCCCCGCGTACGGGCAGAAGCAGCGAACGATTCTCGGGTAAAAGATCGGATGACCGGGCAGAGGGCCGTTCAGGCGAACGATTTGGCAGTCGTGATTCGCGCACGGATCGTCCGTCAAGGGAACGTGGCGATGAGGCTCCGAAAAGAGATTATGTAAAAAATAAAGGGGGGAAACCAGCCTTCTCTCGATCAAAAGGGGATGGAAAACCAAAAACAGGCCCGGGAAGGGGACGTCGTGCTTGACTTTTTGGTCAAAATCCGCGATAAACGCGCCAGTCGTTTTAAATAAAGGAAGTATATCATGGCAAAGAAAACAGCTGCGGTGAAAATTCGTTTGGTCAGTTCCGCTGGAACAGGTACCACCTATTACACCACCAAAAACCCAAAAAACATCACGGAAAAAATGAAATTCCGTAAATACGATCCACGTGCAAAAAATGCTGAAACCGGCAAATTGGGCATGCACGTTGATTTCGAAGAAAAGAAAATGCCTCCACACAAGAAAAACTAAAAACCGTCAGGTGCTCTGTTTTTGGGGCACCCGTCTTTTTACAGTTTTTAAATACAACCCCGACATTTTTGTTGGGGTTTGTTTTTTGCGGGCGTGTTTTATCCTTGCTTGATCAGGGAATGTTTTTTAACTTTGGACATCATGAAAAAAGAACATATTCAAAAAGTATTTGAAATTTGGCGTGAACATAACCCTCATCCCAAAAGTGATCTCGATTATACAAATCCTTTTACATTGATGATTGCGGTTGTCTTGTCGGCTCAGGCAACGGACAAGGGCGTAAACAAGATAACCCCCGCCTTGTTTGAAAAGGCCGATACACCGGCCAAGATGGTGGCATTGGGCGAAGATGAAATTCGGGAACATGTTAAATCCATCAACTATTACCGGACAAAAGCCAAGAATATATATGCCTTGTCACATGTTTTGGTCAGTAAATATAATGGCCAGGTGCCGGATACGTTTGACGATTTAGTCTCGCTTCCAGGGGTGGGGCGCAAAAGCGCGAATGTAATTTTGAACGCCGCATTTGGTCATCCAACGATTGGGGTGGATACCCATATTTTCCGGACGGCAAATCGCATGGGAATTGTCGCCACCAAAACCCCGGAAGAGACAGAAAAGGCATTGCTGGACTGTATCCCGGATGAGTTTTTGCGTCATGCGCATCATTGGATTGTTTTGCATGGCCGCTATACATGCACGGCGCGTGCGCCCAAATGCGATATGTGTCCAGTTGTAAAATACTGCGCTGCGTTTGGTGATATTCAAAAGTCTGTCCCCAAAAAGGGATAAAAAACCCCCCGGACTGTTCCAGGGGGTTTTTTAGGAAAGGAAAGGGGAAGAAGAAAAAAGAGATGATCTTTCTTGTTTTATGTCCCCTTATATTAAGCGGCTTGAGACTTGCTGAATGGCAATTCAGATGAATCGGATGATTTCTTGCTGCTGCTGGATCCAGATGATTTTTTATCAGATGAAGCGCTGCGGCCATCTGATGACATCGGTGCCATGGACCCTTCGATCGTTGCGCCAGCTTCAACAGCCAGTTCTTTGTAGGATAAGGTGCCGCTAATGGTACCGGTGGACCGAACGGTCAGGCGGCCATTCACAACCAGGTTCCCTTCAAAACGGCCAGCGATGGTGGCTTCGTTGATTTCAACGGATCCAAAGAACATACCGGATTGGGATACGTCCAAAACGCTGGCGCCTTTCAGGCTGGCTTCAACAGTACCTTCAACAACCAAATGATCACAGGCTTCGATCTCACCAGACAGGCTGATGCCTTCGCCAATAACCAATTTACGGCCCGTGCTGATCGATGCATCAGAACCGAATGAATTGCCGTATGAATAGGGGCTGCGGGCTGCAAAGGGCTGCGGCGCTGCTGGCGCTGTTGATGATGGGCGAACAGCGGTTTGGTTTGTATAAGATGCGCTGGTTGGCATTTGAGGTGCAGAAGCAGGCGCAGCCGACGATGTTGTTTGTTGTTCCGAAGAAGATGTGTCGGAGGATGTGTTGTTATAGCTGGGGACTGTAAAAGTAGACATAGGCTGTGCTTCCTTTTGCTCGGGTTGTGAAAGGGTGGGGGAAATAGCAGGACGTGTGGATTCTGAAACGATGGGAGCTTCATCCTCTGTAACAAGAATGGGGGATGATGTCGTCTCGTTGCTCATCATTTCGGGAGTCTGGGCCGGATGAAGGTTTAAGGGGCGCGGACGGTGAAACATGGCTTTACATCTTTCCACATGACATATGATTGTCATTTGGAGGCAAAAAGCCGCCGCAGACAATCGGGGTTTGGATAAATCATTTGAATACCCATGACAGTACAGGGTTTGATGGGATACTGCAAGCACTTCAACCAATTCATGAACAAAAAACCGCGATCCTGTGGATAACTTTTGGGGATCTATTTGTGAAAGTATTGATATATCTTTTGTGCAAAAGCCTTTGAAATTCCTTTAACTTTTTCAAGATCGGTCAGTGCTGCATTCGCCACTTCTTTAGCGGACCCAAAATGAAGGAGCAGGGCGCGTTTGCGTTTAGACCCAATTCCGGGAATATCATCCAGGGCGGATTGCGTGATGCTGGCTGTCCGACGGGTGCGCTGCGCCCCGATGGCAAACCGGTGTGCTTCGTCCCGCAGCCGCTGCAGGTAATGCAAAACGGGATCGGCGGGGGGGAGCTGGAACGGTTCGCGGTCGATCATATGAAAAAACTCACGTCCCGCATTGCGATCCGGCCCTTTTGATATTCCGACGACGACAAGGTCATCCAGTACGCCAATTTCCCGTAATGTTTCGGTGACGGTGTTCAATTGCCCAAGTCCGCCATCAATCAGCAAAAGGTCAGGCCAGTTTTCAGTGCCCGGCCCCTGACCCTCGGTCAGGGCGCGGGTGAACCGCCGCTGCATCACTTCGCGCATCATGCCGTAATCATCGGACGCATCGGCTGTCTTTATATTAAACTTCCGGTAGGCGTTTTTCCGAAATCCGTCGGGGCCGGCGACCACCATGCCGCCCACCATCCCGGTCCCCGCAAGATGCGAGTTGTCATAAATTTCAATCCGTTCTGGTGGCCGCGGCAGGTCAAAAAGGGTCTGAATATCTGTCATCACAGCTTTTTCGGTGGTGCGCTGAGCGATGTGACGATCCAGGGCCTCGTGTGCATTCTTGATGGCAAAGTCCAGGACGCGCCGCCGCTCTCCGCGTTTGGGCAGCGTGATGTCAACCTTGTGCCCGGATCGTTGACGCAGGGCCTCCATCAAAAATGCGATATCATCCGGTTCATGTGACACGATGATTTCAGGGGGTGGGGTCTGATCGGCTTAAAAC
>CAZQLB010000049.1:8365-10507 GCA_964593915.1 uncultured Pseudobdellovibrionaceae bacterium | reverse complement strand
GTTTTCTTCTGGTGTTGATACCCGCCCTAAAATCGCATTGCGATGCGGAAAACGTCCAAATTTTTCGATCACACGCATATGCCGTAACGCATAATCATACGACAGAGGATCCACACCCTTTATCTTTTCAAAAAGCTGAACGGATCGTCTCTGATCATTTATATTCTCACTATGCTCAAACGGCAGATACATAAAGCGGCGACGTTCAAGAGGAAGAACCTGATCAAAACCTTTGGATAGAGCCAATTTAGCGACCAGAATTCCTTGTGGATCGCTTTCATACGCACGACCCGTCCCCCGAAACATATTACGTGGGAATTGATCAAAGAGAATACAAAGGGCCAAAGATCCGTCCGGATCATTCCGTAAATCATCATAAACGCCCATACGGGCCATATCATAGATAGACCCAAACCGGGCGCGTACGCCCTGGTCAAAATCTTCATTGACTTGAAACCACAGCGCAGGCGCCGTTTCAACAAACCAGAACCCGATAATATCCTGTCGAATATCTTTCATATGCCGTCAAAAGGGAAAATAAGATCTATTTTGAAGAGGAACCATTCCCCTTCAGCCTTTCAACATACTGTTTTTCATATCGGTTCGCCATGAAAAAAAAGAGAATCGAAGGCAAAAAAATGGCAAGAATAAGACCCGCCGTAGAGATATCACGCATCGCAGCAGCAATATCCGGCGCAATACGCCGTTCAAAAACCACAAAAAACACACCCAGACCACAAAAGAAAAAGATCGTCCCCAGGATTTGAAATGTCCTTATCTGAACAAGAAGCCGCGTACAAACCTCCTGCTCCTCCGGCGATAAGGCAGGCGGAGCATCAGAAAGAAGATCAGAAGGAGGCTGAGGAGAGTCCATCAAAAATCAATGTACTTTTGCCCATATTTTGCGCTTTACACCATACATGATACCCGCAAAAACAAGCAGGAACAAGATCACTTTAATCCCGGTGCGTTTACGTTCCTCCATTTCAGGCTCAGCCGTCCACGTCAGAAAATGAGCAACATCCTTGGCATACTGATCCGCTGTTTGAGCAGAACCGTCCTCATACGAAATCTGTCCATCCGATAATGGGGATGCCATGGCAATCACGTTACCGGACATGTATTTATTCCAGTGCTGGCCATCCATCAAGTGACGGTCAGCCGGTGGATTGGTATATCCCGTCAGAATACCATAGACATAATTTGCCCCACCTGCCCGTGCCTTTGTGATTAAAGACAGATCAGGCGGCAAGGGGCCATTGTTCGCAGCCTTAGCAGCATTATCATTCGGGAATGGGGATTTAAAATGATCCGAAGGCAGGCCAGGACGTTCAAACATTTCGCCCTCATCATTCGGACCATCTGTAAAAGTATAGGACGCGGCAATCGCCTTTACCTCTTCGTCTGTATATCCCAATGCTGTTAAATTCCGAAACGCCACCCGTTTCATGGAATGGCAAGCCGAACAAACTTGACGATAAACCTTATATCCACGCTGCAGCGCCGCTTTATCATATGTACCGAACGGCCCCTCAAAGGACCACTGCATATCTGGTAAAGGTACGGCAGCATGTGCAGCCGCCCCCCCCGATGCATACGCAGGCGCAGCAACAGAAAGTGTCATCAAACAGCTGGTTAAAAGTGTCCATTTTTTCATCGACATAATTTCCATCCTTATTTTGCGTGAACCGCTTGTGCAATGCTTTCGGGAACCGGCAACGCCTTTTCATGTTTGGATAACAAAGGCAAAATCACCAGGAAAAAGATCATATAATAGCCCGTGCAAACCAGACCCACCCATGGCCAGATCCCCTCCGCCGGCTTGGCCCCAACATACCCCAAGATAAAGGCCACAACAACAAACAGGATTATCGCAATTCGGTACAACGGACGATACCGTGCACTTTTAACCGGGTGCCAATCCAGCCATGGCATCACCATCAAAAGGGCAATCGACCCAAACATAGCCAATACGCCGCCCAGCTTCGCCTCAACAAAAAACAGGTTAACCAAAGGCAATTTGATATCCGTGTTAATCGCATCAATAAACCCAATTACGGTCAGCGCGCCACCAATAGCCAGCATCAACAAACCTGTAGCTGAAAAATAACGGGTACATTTGCGGTTCCAGACCACCCGAAC
>CAZQLB010000049.1:4890-8355 GCA_964593915.1 uncultured Pseudobdellovibrionaceae bacterium | reverse complement strand
ACAAGATAGGTCCCCAAAACAGCAAGCCCAGCCAGCATCAATAAATTGATATCAAAAAACACCGACCTCAAGATCGCATAGAACGGCAAGAAATACCATTCCGGCACAATATGCACAGGTGCAGCTTCCATGGGATTGGCAGGGATATAGTTGTCCGGATGTCCCAGATTGTTCGGCATAAAGAAAATAAACGCCGAAAAAACAGCCAAAAACACCATCAACCCAAATATATCCTTCATCGTATAATACGGGTGGAAAGACAGTGTGTCTTTTTCCTTGTCCTTAACCTCAACCCCTGTTGGGTTATTGGATCCAGTCACGTGCAGTGCCCAAACATGAAGGAACACAACCGCAAAAATCACAAAAGGCAAAAGATAATGCAGAACAAAAAATCTGTTCAGCGTTGGGTTATCAACCGAAAAACCACCCCACAGAAAGGTCACAATTTCGTCGCCAACAAATGGGATTGCAGAAAACAGATTGGTAATAACGGTTGCGCCCCAAAAACTCATCTGGCCCCAGGGCAATACATATCCCATAAACGCGGTTGCCATCATCAGCAAGAAAATCACAACCCCTAAAATCCATAAAATTTCCCGTGGTGACTTATATGACCCATAATACATCCCCCGGAAAATATGAATATAAGCGGCAATAAAGAAAAACGACGCGCCATTCGCATGAATATAGCGCAAGAGCCACCCACCATTTACATCACGCATAATACGTTCAACGCTGTCGAATGCCTTATCCGCACTGGGGGTATAGTTCATGGCCAGGAACAGCCCGGTGGCGATCATCGTCACCAACATGAACATCAAAATCGCGCCGAAATTCCAGAAATAGTTAAAATTACGGGGCGTTGGGAAAACACCATATTCACGATTCATCAACGTGAATATGGGCAGCCGAGAATCAACCCATTCGACAACAGGGTTTTGAAAAGGGGTGCGTGGACCAGCGGACATTTTTGTGTTCTCCTTACATGCCAAAGGGATATCGTGAATCTGTCAAAACGCCGGATTGACGGAGCGGCTGAAGCGCCCGGGCATAATGAACAAGTTGTGTTAAACCAAAATCAATACGGTTCCGGATATATTCATCATCCGGACCAGCGGGCGCCGCGCCCTTTAACATCTGGGGGACGTCCCGCACAATAATGTGTTCCGGAATATAAATCATTTTATTGTTCTTGGCCGAAAAAGACCGCAGATCCGAAATAGGATAGGCGCCGCCACGTGCCGCCGACACAGCCGCCAGCATGGCGGGCTTGTGCCCAGTCATCTGTTCATTTGTATACAGCAAAAAGTTTTTAAGCGCCGGCGCGGCCATCCCCGCGTATTCAGGCGCCAGCAAAACATACGCATCCGCCCGTGCCAAACGTTCAGCATAAGGCGCGAAACCCGTCTGGGATACAGATCCCGCCTGCCACATCCCTTCATCCCACAGGGGGAGAGGATTGGCATCCAATTTTATGATATCCGCCGTCACATCGGAAAACAGAGCGGGGATACGAGTGCCCATATAATCTGCAACACGCCCAGTTTCAGAATTCTGACGGTGGGATCCACCTATGAAAACAACATGAACCATTATCTAACCGATCTGAACTTTTGTGTCCGATACAAATTTATAAGGGGGAACCTCTAGATTCCTAGGAGCAGGCCCCTTACGAATACGTCCCGATGTGTCATAATGCGACCCATGGCAAGGACAGAACCAACCGCCAAAGTCCCCTTTTACATCCGTAATTTTTTGACCGTTCGGCACGCATCCAAGATGTGTACAAACACCAACAACAATTAAATAGTCTTTATGTGTACCATCAACACGGTCCTTATCAGCCTGGGGATCACGCAAGGACGTCACATCCACCTCTTCGGCCAATGCCAATTCCTCCGCTGTACGGCGACGGATAAAAACAGGTTTTCCCCGCCACGTCACTGTCTTTGATGACCCAGGTTGCAAATCACCCACATCCACTTCAATCGATGCCATCGCCAACGTATCCGCCGCCGGATTCATCGAATTGATAAGAGGCCAAGCCGCCGTCCCGGCAGCAACCGCGCCCATAGACACAGCCGTTAAGTTCAAAAAATCCCGACGAGACGCATCCACCGGTTCTGTGCAGGTGCAGGAACAGCCACAACCATCTTGGTTATTTAATTTTGTATCACTAGACATAATATCACCGCTTTTGTGAGGGTCGACTTTGATGCCATGCATAATGGCAAAAAGAGAATTGATCAAGATTGTAATGACAAATCAAAAGAAAGAAAAGCCCCCATATAGGGGGCTGTCATACTTACTTCAATAAATACCTAAAATACCTCTTATGGGACCAGAACCATTTCCGTATCGCACAATACGTCTTCTCCATCTACCTGCCTATGCAAAGCATAATCTGTTATTTTCCCGCCAGATGGATGAAACAACGGAATATCAACATCTTCTAAAAGAGACACAGCGCGCGGAAAGACAAACGTCTGATGATACGAATCAGATCCCGTCCCTTCACTATTTTGACGAGTATCGTAACGATCAAAAAAAGTATCCATCCGTTTTTTCATATCATCAGATATTCCATCACGCGCCAAGGAATCAATTACCGTACGTAACGACTCTATTGCTGCCGATACAGACAAGGGTGACGCGCTGGCGAGCCGGGACAAAAACTGCATATTGGCTTCATATACCGCAAAAACAGCAGCATCTAATAAATCACGATCTGCATAAAGCTTAGATTGCGTTTCCGGACGACTTTCATGAACATTTACATCCGGAATATAAATCATCCGCATCACTGTACGCCCGTCTATTAGATATTCGTGCGGGGACACCTTATATACCGGATATCCGTTATATGAAAATTGTGTAGAAAGAGAAAAAACAGACATATATATCCCTTTAAAAAACATATTGAATGGACATGATTTATCCGCTTTTACAAAGACCTGTCCATATCCGTTTTTTCATAGCGTTATGCATTTAATACATAGAGGGCGTCGTGATATGCGTATCTACAAAGTCCTGCAGGATCTGCTGAGCGGCCAAGGAATCAATAATCTGATCCCGGCAGGCGGATCCGATCCGCTTACCAGCCGTTTTGCCAATATGTTCGATCGCCTGGTCCCCTTTTTGGGTTGAAAAACGCTCATCCCAAAAAGTCATGGGTATGTCATACCCCTGTCCGCGCAAGAATCGGCCCAGTTCGGCTGTAAAATCCTTGACCGACTGGCACCGTTTACCCGGCGTCCCATCTTGCAAAAGCGGCCACCCAATGACCAATCCAGCCCCTTCATGCGTCTTTATTATTTTCAATAATTCATTCGCATCCAGAGTAAATTTCTGCCGAAACACTGTTTTTAATGGCAATACAATATCCTGCCCCCACAAAGCGGTTGCAAGCCCAATTGTCTTTGATCCCACATCCAGCGCCAAAAGCCGCGCCCCAGGCGCCAAGAC
>CAZQLB010000049.1:0-4880 GCA_964593915.1 uncultured Pseudobdellovibrionaceae bacterium | reverse complement strand
AATTCATCTGAAGATAAATGTGCCATTCTTCTTGCAGTTATAGCGAATGTTTTGTAAAAAAACAAAGGGATGTTCCCAATCAATTATACATCACATGGAAAAAAGATGTCCGATATCATTCATTTAGATCAAGTTCAGAAAATTGCCCGCCTGGCACGTTTGTCTTTAACAGACGCCGAAGTCCAGAAATACGCCGGCCAAATGACCAATATTCTGAAATTCGCCGAACAACTTTCCGAAGTTGATACGCAGAACGTTGCCCCACTCGCCAGCGTAAGCGACATCGCCCTCTTTCTGCGCGAAGATATCGTCAATGATGGACATCTTCAAAAAGAAGTGCTCCAGAACGCGCCCGAAGCCTTGGAAGGCTATTTTGTTGTTCAAAAAGTAGTTGAATAAAACAATCTATCTTATTTATTTATATCAGGATTTAAAAATGACAAACCTTACTTCTTTGACTATTCGTCAGGCTCTTTCCGGCCTTCGTGCCAAAACGTTTACGGCGACCGAACTGCTTGATGCGCACATCAAACAGGCCGAAGCGCTCAACCCTTCCCTCAATGCCTATCTCACATTTTCTTTTGACATTGCAAAGGCGCAGGCACAGGAATCGGATGCCCGTTATGCGGCCGGTACCCAGCGCGCCCTAGAGGGGATCCCGCTTGCGATCAAAGATATGTTCTGCACAAAAGGGATCCGCACCACCGCCGCCAGCAAAATGCTGGAACATTTTGTTCCTCCATACGAATCAACTGTGTCTCAAAAACTGTTGGATTCAGGATCTGTGTTTATCGGAAAAGTTAACCAAGATGAATTTGCCATGGGCGGTTCAACCACAACCGGTGCCTTTGGCCCCACAATATCCCCCTGGCACCGTGCAGATGCGCCCTCAACTCCGCTGACGGCCGGCGGATCGTCGGGCGGGTCCGCCGCCGCCGTCGCGGCCCATATGGCAATGGGTGCAACCGGTACAGATACAGGCGGATCCATTCGCCAACCTGCCAGTTATTGCGGTATTACAGGGATTAAACCCACCTATGGCCGATGCTCCCGCTATGGTATCATCGCGTTTGCCTCATCATTGGATCAGGCAGGTGTTTTTGGTAAAGACGTGGATGATTGCGCACGCCAATTGGAAGTCATTTCAGGATACGACCCGAAAGACAGCACCAGTGCAAACAAACCGGTCCCATCCTTTGTATCCGGTCTTGATGCGTCGATTAAGGGGCTCCGGATTGGTATTCCGCGTGAATACCGCGTGGATGGTATGCCGGCTGAAATTGATTCTATGTGGCAAAAATCAATTGATATGATGAAAGCACGTGGCGCCGAAATTGTTGATATTTCATTGCCGCACACAAAATATGCGCTTGCGACCTATTACATTATTGCGCCGGCCGAAGCGTCATCGAACCTGGCACGTTACGATGGTGTACGGTATGGCCTGCGCGTTACGGGCGACGATTTGATTGATACGTATGAAAAATCACGCGGTGCCGGATTTGGCGCGGAGGTTAAACGCCGTATCATGATCGGCACCTACGCATTGTCATCGGGTTATTACGATGCCTATTATATCAAGGCGCAAAAGGTACGCCGCTGCATTTCAGACGATTTCAAAACCGCGTTTGGTGCGTGTGATGTTATTTTAACGCCCACCGCTCCATCCAGCGCCTTTCCGATCGGCGAAAATGAAGATGATCCGATTAAAATGTACTTGAACGATGTCTTCACCGTGCCCACATCTCTTGCTGGCCTGCCGGGCATGTCCGTTCCCGTTGCTTTTGATCATCATGGATTACCTTTGGGGATGCAGCTGATCGGCCGCCCCTTTGACGAGGAAACTGTCTTACGCACTGGTTTCGCATTGGAACAAGAGGCAGATTTCCACTCTCAAATCAAAACAGGATTACGGATCGCCGCCTGATGATAAAAAGTGTGACACATTTCTCTTTGATGCTGCTGGTGCTTGTAGGTTTATCTACCGGGCTCAAAGACGCGTGGGCGCAATCGTCACCGATCGTTTCAAATGCGCCCTCTCCTCCTGCGCCTCTTCCTCCTTCTCTGACACCAAATGGGAAGATCACAAAGGAACAGGCCGGTGCTTTTTATGCCCAGTGCCGGGATAATCCCGCTGCCTTGCAGGACCTAAACCCCATCCAGCGCGGTACATTTTGCGGCTGTCTAGCCGATGGCATGCAAGCATTTTTAACAACCGATATCATCACAAAAATGAATAATCCTCAAACGGATGAGGGCCGGACAGCCCTTGGCACCATGCTGGAAAAAGTATATTTCCCGTGCAGCATGCCTGTTATGGATGAAACCATCCGCGGCGAATGCATTTCAAGATCCAGTCACGGTACCCCTGCTCAAGCCCAGGCGGGGCAGCAATACTGCGGATGTCTCGTGCGCCATATGATGACGTATGTACAAAAAGTTGGGATTGCCGAAACCCTTTATACCTTAAAAATATCGGGAAGAATGACAGAACCTCTCGATGCATTAAAAGGCAGCAGCGGATATAACAAAGAAATGATCCGCGCCTATCAAACATGTTTTACTGGACAAATTCCATAGGAGAAAATGATATGACCGCACCTCTACTTAAGGGAAAAACAGGCGACTTTGAAATGGTGATTGGACTGGAAGTCCACGCCCAAGTTGTTTCAAATGCGAAACTGTTTTCCGGTGCCAGCGCAACATTCGGCGGCGAACAAAACAGCAATGTATCATTTGTTGATGCCGCCATGCCTGGCATGCTCCCGACACTCAATAAAAAATGCGTGGAACAAGCTGTACGCACCGGGCTTGGGCTTAACGCCGCAATCAACATGACATCTGTCTTTGAACGAAAAAATTATTTCTATCCCGATCTGCCATCTGGATATCAGATTTCACAATACCAAACACCCATTGTCGGAAAGGGTGAAATTACAATTGATCTTCCTGGTCATGAAACAAAAGTGATCGGCATTACACGCCTCCACTTGGAACAAGACGCGGGAAAATCATTGCATGATCAGCATCCGCAAAAAAGCTATGTTGACTTAAATCGCGCCGGCGTTGCACTGATGGAAATTGTCTCCGAACCCGATATCCGCAGTGCGGAAGAGGCAACCGCGTATATCAGTAAATTGCGCATGATCCTGCGTTATCTCGGGACATGTGATGGCAACATGGAGGAAGGTTCCATGCGGGCCGATGTGAACGTGTCCGTCCGACGTCCCGGCGCTCCGCTGGGTACACGATGTGAAATTAAAAACGTAAACTCGATCAAAGCTATTCAGGCTGCGATTGAATATGAATCCGCCCGCCAGATTGAGATTATTGAAGATGGCGGCACCATTAAACAAGAGACACGCCTTTGGGATCCGAACAAGGCTGAAACACGATCCATGCGTTCAAAAGAAGAGGCGCATGACTATCGTTATTTCCCGGATCCGGATTTGTTACCGATTGTCCTTGATCCTGACTGGATTGATGATATCCGCAAAACTCTGCCCGAATTACCGGATCAGAAAAAGGAACGGTTTATGCGGGATTATGCACTCAGCCCCTATGATGCCAGTGTCTTGATGGCCGAACTGTCGCGTGCTGATTATTATGAACAAGTGGCAAAAGGCCGGGATCCAAAAATCGCTGCAAACTGGGTTATCACGGAACTTTTGGGGTTACTGAATAAACAAGGAAAAACGATTGAAGAATCCCCTGTATCGGCCGATCATCTCGGCGGATTGATTGACCTTATTCTAGACAACACGATTTCAGGTAAAATCGCAAAAGATGTGTTCGAAGAGATGTTTAATACCAGGAAACCAGCCCTCCAAATCGTGGAAGAAAAAGGCCTGCGCCAGGTCACCGATACATCCGCCATCGAACAATTTGTAGATGCCGCCATTGCTGCCAACCCATCTGTTGTCGCAGATTACAAGGGTGGGAACGACCGTGTATTCGGATTCCTGGTGGGACAGGTTATGAAACTGTCTGGTGGGAAAGCAAATCCGGCCATGGCCAACGAACTTTTGAAAAAGAAATTGGGATAGACCGCAGCGCTGTCCATTTTATTTTGCTAATAGCTATATAACTCTATACCTATTTTAAAAAACCCCCATCATCATGGGGGTTTTTTGTTATTCTTTTTATTTTTTATCCGCGCTCTATCCGCGCTCTATCCGCGGCGCGGATGTAGACATTGATGCGCCCGCACGCGCCTCTTTTCCCCCGCGGCTGCCGCTGCGGCTGCGCCAGCTGCTAATAAACTCAAGGCCCCTATTACAGCCAGGCCAGTCCCAGAAATAGGACGCGCAGTTAAAATACGCGAAGCCGCCAGGACCTCACAAACAGCGCCGCCCGCAGCAAATACAACAGCCGCTGTTTTTAATTTCTTTTGACGACACGATGATGATCGATCCGCCATGCCTTTTTCTCCCGCTTAAAAGAATAAAGCCCGAGGATATCCCCCGGGCTTTGATCTGTAAAGTATGCAACAAGCAAATTATCGTGAGTAGTATTCAACAACCAGATGCGGATCCATTTGAACCGCATATGGCACATCCTCGATCTGAGGAATACGCAGATATGTTGCTTTAAATGTTTTTGCTTCGGCTGAAATATAATCCGGAACATCGCGTTCAGCACTTTCGTTCGCGGCGATAACCATCGGAATCGCACGTGATTTTTCACGAATTTCAACGATATCGCCTGGTTTCACCATATAGCTGGGGATGTTTACCACTTTGCCGTTCACGGTTACGTGGCAGTGGTTCACAAATTGACGTGCAGCCCAAACGGTCGGCACAAATTTCGCGCGGTACACAACCGCATCCAGACGACGTTCCAGAAGACCGATCAAATTCTGACCTGTGTCCCCTTTTAAA
>CAZQLB010000048.1:0-10603 GCA_964593915.1 uncultured Pseudobdellovibrionaceae bacterium | reverse complement strand
CGTATTATACAAGAAACAAAAGGGAAATAAGTGCCCCTGATGACAGAAGACGGCGTTACCGCTCTTCCTTTTTCTGACATCGTAAATCCCATCGCGCCCAATGCACAGGGTCCATGTGCACCTGAAGCACCATGGTTTCATCCCGCACCTCTTCGCGCAGGACATTTCCATGCGCATAAATCCACGCAATTCCCTGACCATCCGTTACAGGTAATTCAATATCGCGGATCTGATAGTGCGCTGTAATATACGAATCAATCGCCTGTTTCAGATCATCAATCCCCACCCCTGTCAGGGCCGAGACACAAACGGCACGGCGTTCATGTTCACGCGATTCTCTGATCATATCCTGAGCGTATTCTGGATCCAACGCATCCAGTTTATTCCAAACCTCTATCACACGGGAATCCGTCGAAACATCGATCCCCAAATCAGCCATGACCTGATGAACATCTTCTGCCTGGGCATAAAAATCAGGCGCAGATAGATCCCGTACGTGTAAAATCACATCCGCAAATTCCAATTGTTCCAGCGTCGCCCGAAAAGCCGCGATCAATGTTGTCGGCAGATCAGATATAAATCCAACCGTATCTGATAAAATAACAATCTGGCCCGATGGCAATTCAAGCCGCCGCATCGTGGTGTCCAATGTTGCGAACAAAAGGTCCTTTGCGAACACCTCTGCTCCGGTCAATGCATTAAAAAGAGATGATTTTCCCGCATTTGTATATCCCACAAGAGCAACAACAGGATACGGGACACGTTCGCGCGCACGGCGTTCCAGGTGCCGGCGTTTACGCACATCTTCAAGATCAGATTTAAGACGCGCCATCTTATCGTCAATCAATCGGCGATCAATCTCAATTTGCTTTTCCCCCGGACCACCTGTGCCGCCCGTACCGCCGCGCTGCCGTTCAAGGTGGGTCCACGTACGAACCAGACGAGAGCGTTGATATCCCAGCGAGGCCAATTCGACCTGAATCTTACCTTCCGCACTTTGAGCCCGCGCCCCAAAAATATCAAGGATCAAGCCCGTCCGGTCAATGACTTTTACATCCCACTGCTTTTCTAAATTGCGCTGCTGTACGGGCGAAAGGGCGCAATTCACAATCACGACATCAGGCGCATGACGTATAATCTCATCCTGAATGGAATGACGCACCCCTGCCCCAAAAAAAGATCCAGGAGAAAGCCGCGTCACCCGCACAATCATAGCATGACGTGTTTCCAGATGAATCGCACGTGATAAGCCAATCGCTTCATCCAGCTGCGCTTCCGGTGATCTTAAAACTTGTGCCGCTGTTTCATCATGCATAGCCGCATGGTCCAGCACAACAGGATGGACAATCAAGCACCCCACTGGGGCAGAATCAGACGAAGATGCCATAAAAAATCTTATTCAGAATCAGACGAAGATGCAGAAGCAGAAACGTCACCGTCCACAGACTCATCCGATGCATGTTCATAAAGACTGAGCGGACCATTCGGCAGAATGGTTGAAATCGCATGTTTGTAAACAAGCTGGACCTGAGCTTCACGGCGCAGCAGCAAACAAAAACTATCAAACCAGGTTACGACCCCCTGAAGTTTGACACCATTGACCAAGAAAACCGTCACCGTCATTTTCTCACGGCGAATTTTGTTCAGAAAAACGTCCTGAATATTTTGTGTACGTTCAGCCATTGGCGCGGGTTGCCCTTTCATCAAGTATCATCGGTGCAATAATGATTACCGTTAATTGTGGTCCGAATTCAAGAAAGAAATTCTTATATTTTTCATATAGACAGATAAATCTGCATTAAACTGGTCATAACTCAAAAAGGCGTGAGCAGCCGGCAAGTCCAGGACGGCCGCACCATGGGATCCAGTATAGTATAAAAAAGAACAACCCGTCGCTTGTGCCGCCAATTGGTCCGGGCTCATATCTCCCACAAACCAGCAATCCGGTGACTCACTCACCGTTAATCCCATGCGTTCCAGACAAAGATACACAGGCGCAGGATCTGGTTTCCCAAGCGGCGTTTCACCTGCGCCCACAATTCCACTGAAATAAGAATCAAGCCCCAGATGCGCGACCTCTTCTTTTAAAAGAGTGTGACGCATATTACTGACAATCCCCATCGGAATATCAGCCGCCCGACACAGGTCCAAACAAGCTCGTGCACCATGAATGATTTCAACCGCATCCAGCCTATATTGCGGGACACGGGCATAATAATATTCCAGTGCAGAATCAACATCATCAGGCAATAAATGATTAAAAATCGCGCGGGCTGTCCCCATTTGCATTGTTTTAATTGCTTCATCTTGAGGCAAAGCGGCTGCACGATGATAGACAAGCGTTTCATTCACCGCCCGGACAATCGCAGAAAAGCTGCTGACAAGCGTGCCATCCCAATCAAAAAGGACCGCCTTTGGCCATGGCAGAGTGAGCATTTAAGCAACGTTCCTTTCCGAATCAGGCGCGGATACAGAGTCATCGGACTCCTCCCCCGCATCTGCTAGAACATTCAGCATCTTTAATTTACGATGCAAGGCAGATCGTTCCATTCCCACAAATTGAGCTGTTTTGCTGACGCTACCTTCAAATCGAGCAATCTGTGCCTGGAGATAAGACCGTTCAAAAACTTCGCGCGCTTCCCGCAGGGGGAGCGAAATCATGTCCATAGAAACACCAGAGGAAACAGAGTGAGGAGCAGAGGGCAGCGTGCGCATTTCAGGCGGTAAATCGGCCATATCAATCGGCATCTGATCATGGCCGCTTGCCATAATTACAAGCCATTCGGCCACATTTTTAACCTGGCGAATATTGCCTGGCCAATCATATGCCTGCAAAGCCAATAATGCTTCTGGGGTCAATACCCGCAGAACACGGCCTGTTTCATGGGCGCATCTGGTCATAAAATGTTCGGCAAACAAGGGGATATCTTCGCGTCGCGCCCGTAGAGGCGGCAAATCAATCAATGATGTGTTGAGCCGTTCATAAAGTTCTGGTAAAAACAATTGATCTGCAACATACCCCTGTAGATCCTCTGTCGTTGCCGCAACAATACGGACATCAAACTCAATCTGCGCCCCTGTAACAGGGTGGGTATATGTCATATCCGCGAGTAATTGAATCAATTTTCTTTGGATATCCATTGGCAATTCATGAATATCATCAAGGTATAACGTACCGCCATCAGCCTTGGTGATAGCCCCTATTTTACCATCTGCACCGAATAAATCCTGCTCCAACGTATCAGGATTGCAAAGCCCCACGTGAAAGGATACAAACGGTCCAGACGAACGCTGGGATAATCGGTGGATCATCCGGGCCGCCACTTCCTTACCCGTCCCGGGCAGACCAGAAAGAAGCACCCGCGTATGGCTGGGGGCAATCCGTTCGATTGCGGCACGCACAGCCTTGATTTGCGAAGATTGCCCAATCAAGGTTGCCGCCCCCTCCACTTTTTCCTTTAAAGCCTGATTTTCCTGACGCAGGGCGGATGTTTCCAATGCCCGCGCAATTGTCATGAGCATACGGTCCGTTTGAAAGGGCTTTTCAATAAAATCATAAGCCCCCTGTTTCATCGCACTGACCGCCATTTCAATGGTCCCATGCCCCGACATAATCAAAACAGGTAAATGGCGATAACGTTTTCGGATCTGGGACAACAATTCCATCCCGTCATGTTCGCCGTGTTTCAGCCAGACATCCAAGATAATCAAATCAGGCAGAGATGCCGTCATCATGTCGATTGCTTCATCAGCAGACGAGGCAACATGTGCCATATAGCCCTCGTCCTCCAGGATGCCCTGGATCGCGGCGCGGATGTCAGCTTCGTCATCAACAACAAGAATTTTATGCGGCATGGGGATCATTTTCCATCACTTCGGCCTTTTGATCAAGAGGGATTGGTAAAAGAATACTGACCATCGCACCTTTTTCCCCGATTCCTATATGAGAACGCAGTTCCTGCGGGGCATTCAGAACCAATGCCCCCTTATGGTCTTCGATAATCTTTTTCACAATGGTCAAACCAAGGCCAGTTCCTTTTTCCCGAAACGTTACATACGGCTCAAAAAGACGTTCCAACGGCAAATGCGATGGGAAACCAGTACCGTTATCCATAATAGACAGGATAAGACGACCATCCCTCTCTCCAGCATACAACACAACCTTTCCGGGTGTTTCAGGATTGGATGACACGCGGTTCAACACAGCGTCATATGCGTTTAAAATAAGGTTTAAAAGCGCCTGCCGCAAAAGCGGCGCATCCATTTGGACTGCAATGTCAGACTCCATGTCCGGCTCCATCCATAAATCAAATTGAATATCCGGATGATGACCTCTTGCAGATTGAATAATTTCTTTTAAAAGAGGCAGGAGCGGTTCTGACTTTAAAACAGCCTCGGGCATACGCGCAAAGGCTGAAAAATCGCCCGCCATCCGGCCAATATCCCCCACATGCCGCAGAATCGTATCAATACATTGATGGAAAATAGACAGATCCTGTTCGGTTATTCCCGTTGTCTTATCCTTTAAAAACCTGCGGCGCAAACGCTCGGCCGATAACTGAATGGGGGTAAGCGGATTTTTAATTTCATGCGCAACCCTGCGTGCTACATCGGCCCATGCAGTTTGACGTTGGGCCGCCTGAAGATCCGTAATGTCGTCAAACGTCAAGATACTACCATCCGGCTGATCCAAAAGGCTCACATGATGCGCCATACGAATCAGGAGAATGCGTTTTTGCCCATCAGGACGCATATAGGCGATTTCAGATTGCTGAACATCCGACATATTTTTAAATGTTGCCGGATCAGCAAGATAAAGGTGCGGCAGAATACGGCGCACAGATTGACCCGCAATCCGATCCACAGGCAAGGAAAGAATGCGTGCGCCAGGTTCATTGATCAAGCGAATGACCCCTTGTGCATCCAGAGCCATAACCCCCGTTGTGATCCCCGCTAAAATGGTTTCAGTGAACCTTCGGCGTGCGTCAATCCTATGATTGGCAAGGACCAATTCGGCCCGTTGCAGTTTCAATTCCGATGTCATCATATTAAAGACACGGATCAAATCGTTAAATTCGTCGACCCCCTTTTGGGCAGGAACTCGCGTATCCAGGTTTCCGGCGCGAACTTGCTGCGCTGCGCTCATTAACTGATCAATTGGCTTTAAAAAACGTCCCGCAATCGCAAGTCCCGCCCAAACAGAGGCAAGCATCACAAGGAGGGTCACCGCAACATAGATCATAAAAAAACGAAACTGAATATCATCTCGCTTATTTTCAAGATCTTGATACCGGGCAGATGCCGTCCGCGTTTCCATGACGTGGGATAAAACGGCCGGATCGACCGATCGACTTCCATAAAGATACAGATTATTGATACGTGCTAATTTAACAACAGCTTGAATTTTCTCATCATCTTCTGGTGAGGTAAAAACAGCGGGCTGACCAGATGATAACGCCGTCTGCATGACATTCATCGGCACGTCTGGCGGATCAAAGCTCAAACCCACGCCGCCACGTGCCAAAACCCGGCCATCATCCGTAAACAAAACCAATTCACCAAAGTTACGCAGGAAGCTTTGTGTCCCTAAAAATCGCTCAACATCGCGGGGGCTATCAAAAACCAGAAAAGATTGACGATCAATATCGGCGGCGGCGGCCAATAGATCTGACTGAATGACGTTGCGATGTTCGCTTAAATACCCTTCGGCAACGTTCTGTGCTTCATATACCGCGGTACTAATTTGGTGTGAAAACCATGCACTGACCCCTTGCTGAACAAATAAAATCGAAAAAAGCGCAAGCAAGACGGCCGGAACCGTCGCCATCCCCGCGAACATTGCAGCCATCCGAATTTGCAATGACGCAGCCCCCGCATGATCTCGTCGACGTTGCCATAGCACCTGAATATTACGAATAATAACAGCCGATAATAAAAAAAGGATGATCCCTTCAAATGTTAAAAGGCGGGTCAGAACCTGAGTCTGCGCAAGGCCAGCGCTCGCTTCCAAAATCAAAGGGCTACTGGCAAGCGTCAAATAGGTCAGCACCCCGCCCGTCAAGGCGCACGCCATCAAAATCGGTGCCACCGCCGATGAGAGCATATGGCGGATACGTCGCCCCCGTGAAATGCGGTGACGAACGCGAAAAGATATATGAAAATCCGGCAAAAAAGCCATTAAAAAAACCTATGAATAACCACTGTTCCTATGTATAAATAAAAAGTCCCCAAAGGGCAAATGAAACAACGCAAAATATAAAGATTCAATCTATGCTCACCTGGATCCAAATGAAACTCTTTTTTATGGCGATTGGCAAGGTTTTGCACCTGCGTTGGCGCGTCATGACCCCTGTCATGATGGTGGTAACGTGGGGCGGTGCAGGGCACCTACGCCCTGCATCCGGTACATGGGGGACCCTTGCGACTATTCCCTTCGCGATTGGTGTTCAATATTTTTGGGGGGCCGAGGGGCTGGCGATCGCTGCACTTATGATCTACGCAATTGGGTATATCGCGCTTCATTTTCACCTCAGAAACACAGACGAAAAAGACCCCTCTTACGTCGTAATTGACGAGGCAGTGGGAATGATGGTGGCCCTTATTCCTGCACGGTTCACTGTAATTGATTATGTTGTCGGATTTATTTTATTTCGCGCGTTTGACGCGTTAAAACCAGGTCCCGTTGGCTATATCGACAAAAATGTGGATGGCCCGCACGGTATTTTATTGGATGATGTTATTGCGGGGTTAATGACAGCTGTTTCACTTGTGATCCTACACGGAATTCTGTGGGTCTTTGGTATATAATGCGCGCGCACGGGTTTCAAATGCACTGACCATACGGCGCACCGCTTCGTTAAAAAAAACACCCATCAGTTTTTGAAATAACACGCTCTTGAATTCAAAATCCACATAAAAATCAATTGTGGTTGACCCATCAGAATTATCGATGAACCGCCATTTATTTGATAGATTCTTGAGCGGACCTTCCAAATACTCAACATGGATCGTGTCATGTGGGGTCAAACGAACCTTTGACACAAATGTCTCTCGCACAAATTTATACCCAATTGTCAGATCTGCATAAAACGTATTTTCATCCTCGCGCCGCGTAATACGGCACGCAAGACACCAGGGCAAGAATTGCGGATAGGATTCAACATCTGCAACCAGAGCAAAAAGTTGATCTGGACGATAAGGTAATATTTTCTGTTCGGCATGTGTGGGCATGAAAAAATAGGCCTGTTTTATCAGATCATTAAAGTGCCGCTTTTTGAGCAAGGCGCGCGGCTTTTAAACGTTCGAAATCTTCCCCTGCGTGATGGGAGGAACGCGTCAAGGGTGATGAGGAGACCATCAAAAACCCTTTGGCGTATGCCATTTTCTCAAGTTCATGAAACTCTTCAGGGGTCCAGAATCGATCCACCGGAGCATGTTTAGGTGTGGGCTGCAAATACTGACCGATTGTCAAAAAATCAACCGCCGCGGCACGTAAATCATCCATCACTTGGGCAATTTCCGTACGATCTTCACCCAAACCCACCATCAAACCGGATTTGGTAAAGATGCTTGGATCCACTTCTTTAGCACGTTCTAAAACACGTAAAGATGTAAAATAACGCGCTCCTGGCCGAATTGTGGGATAAAGACGGGGCACGGTTTCCAAATTATGGTTAAACACATCCGGGCGTGCACGCGCCACAACATCCACCGCACCTTCTTTATTTTTAAAATCTGGTGTGAGAATCTCAATCGTGGTTTCTGGGGATTTAAAACGAATAGCTTCAATCGTTTTAACAAAATGATCTGCCCCGCCGTCTTCCAGGTCATCACGATCCACTGACGTGATCACGACATGCTTTAAACCCAATTTTTCAACAGCCACAGCGGTTCGCAGAGGTTCAAACTTATCAAGTGCATTCGGCTTACCCGTCGCAACATTACAAAAACTGCAAGCTCGTGTGCAAACCTCACCCATAATCATGAATGTCGCATGACGTTTATTCCAGCATTCACCGATATTGGGACACCCTGCCTCTTCACACACAGTTGTCAGGTTTAAGGTCCGTGCCAAATCACGTGTTTCATCATAAATCTTGCCCATCGGGGCTTTCACCTTGATCCAATCAGGTTTTTGTCCCATAGGACGATCCGGATTCTTTTGCTTCTCCGGATGGCGCTTGGCGCGATCAATCAATTTTGGATCATAGGTCATCGTATTATTATCACTTATTAAAAATGAATCGCGCGGCCATAAGCATTAAGCACGGATTCATGCATCATTTCCGACAATGTGGGATGCGGGAAAATCGTATGCATAAATTCAGCCTCTGTCAATTCGGCGGATTTCCCAATCACATACCCTTGGATCATTTCGGTGACTTCGGCTCCGATCATATGCGCCCCCAAAAGTTCGCCCGTTTTGGCATCAAAAATTGTTTTAACCATTCCTTCGGGTTCGCCCAAAGCAATGGCCTTCCCATTTCCAATAAAAGGAAAACGACCCACTTTAATAGAATATCCAGCAGATTTTGCCTTTTCTTCTGTCAACCCGACCGATGCAATTTGTGGATGACAATAGGTACAACCCGGAATATTTGATCGGTTCATCGGATGAACGTGATTTAAACCGGCAATTTTTTCGGCACAGATAATCCCTTCATGCGACGCCTTGTGCGCAAGCCAAGGACCAGGGGTTACATCCCCAATCGCGTAAACACCTGGTTCATCGGTGGCACCATAGGCATCCACCTGGATGAATCCGCGGTCCATTTTGACACGTGTGTTTTCAAGCCCAATGTTATCCGAATTTGGAACAATCCCGACAGCGGATATAACGCGGTCAACTGTGATATCATGTGATACGCCAGATGCATCAATATGAACCGTTATATTATTTTTGTTTTTTGTCGTTTTAACAACTTTTGCACCGGTCATGATTTTCATGCCCTGCTTTTCAAACGCCTTGTGCGCCAATGCCGCAATTTCGGAATCTTCATTGGGCAAGATACGGTCCATTACCTCAACCACCGTTACATCCGCACCTAACGTACAATAAAAGCTGGCAAATTCGATCCCAATCGCACCAGATCCAATAACCAGAAGCGATTTTGGCATAACATCCGGCACCATCGCCTCACGCGACGTCCAAATAAATTTTCCATCGGGTTCAAGCCCAGGTAACGTGCGCATCCGGGCCCCTGTCGCCAAAATAATATTTTTTGCAGACAGGCGGGCAATCTCTTTCCCATCCTTTTCAACATGAACAGTACCTTTACCCGCCAGCTTTGCCCAACCATCGATAACGGTGATCTTATTCTTTTTCAGTAAATGACCAATTCCAGATGATAGCTGTTTGGCCACATCACGGCTGCGCTGAACCATTTTTTGAAGGTCAAATGACACGCCAGAAACCTTTACACCAAAGGCATCCGCGTGCTGAGCAAGGTGCATGACCTCTGCCGCGCGGAGCAGTGCCTTGGTCGGAATACAGCCCCAGTTCAGGCAAATACCGCCCAGGTGGTTGGCCTCTACCACCGTGACCTTCATCCCCAGTTGCGCCGCACGAATGGCCGCAACGTATCCGCCAGGGCCACCGCCGATAACAACCAGATCCGATTGCTGTGTTTGCTGTACTGTCATGTTTTTCCCTTATCTTACTCTATTTTATCTTGATTACCTAAATATACGTTCCAATTCAGAACTTGTTGGAGCCCTAATTTTAAAAATGAATGGGTTAATTGGAACGCTTACGGTTTGTTTCGTAACCTCTTTCAACTTGCCTGCTATCAGAATCACGCCCAAAGACAGATTTGGCCCGCCCATCGCGGTCCATTCCAATAGAGAACAACCTTTTTTATCATCGCGTTTACAAAGAAAATCAGCTAGTTGTTGCACAGATTCCACATTCCATTGATCTGCCGCAATCAAATTATTTTTCACATATTGCAATATATACTGCTCACGATTGTAAACCACATGCCCCTTAAGCCCAGAGATGGAAAGTCGCATGCGCGACCAAAACGGCGTCTGCAAAAGAGAATCTAATCGATAATCTTTTGCACGAGACTCATCTGCTTCAGTTCTAAAACAATCTCCGAGCATAATCTATTTCCTTATTTATGGGCGTGCTCAAGCGCATGCCAAAATTCCGATTGCGATATGGGGCATTCTGCATTTGACGGTAAAACACCGTAGGACACTAAAACATCCCACGCATGACGACGGGCATCTGCCGCATGGCAAAATAATTCAGAATAAGAAGGTAAAAGAGGGGGATTTTCAAGTGTATTCAAAGAGTCACGCACATTTCTCCAAGCGGCACTTAAACGTGAATTATCCTGATCAATTACATTCATGTTAAAAGCAGAATGAACAATAAAATCAGATGGGTTAGAAGATCCTTTAATATTAAAATCTGAAGTTCGCATTTTTAGACCTTTCTTTTAAACCAACATCGCAACAGGGTTTTCAATATACCGTTTAAAGACTTGCAAAAATTCGGCACCGACCGCCCCGTCAACCGCACGATGGTCAACAGAAAGGGTACAGGTCATAACCGTTTTAACGTCAACTTTACCGCCAACAACAACAGGGGTTTCAA
>CAZQLB010000047.1:0-10608 GCA_964593915.1 uncultured Pseudobdellovibrionaceae bacterium | reverse complement strand
CCCCAGGATCCCCATTTTTGCCCCTACCGCGGTTTAGCGGAGATCAAAGAAGATTTAGGGATAGGGAAAAAGGGATGGACAGTTGACATTCTTCTTGAACCGTAGATTAACATCCCCCTATCGGGGCAGGGTCAAACGCACGCATAATCCGCCAAGAAGATCAGATCGCATCATCTCAACCGTTCCGCCATGGGACTGGATGATATCCAATGAAATACTTAAACCCAATCCAACATGGGCACCGTCCTGCGCTACGGGAACTGTACGTGCGGCATCCAGCCGGACAAACGGCTTAAATACATCCATATATTGATCGGGTGAAATACCAGGGCCATTGTCATGAATATCAATATGAACACTATGGGAATAGGCGCGTGCTTCGATCCGTATTTTTGTCCCATACCGGCCCGCATTGCCCGTGATGTTTGCAATCGCGCGGCGCAAGGCGATCGGCCGGGCCATAATATGAATATCCGCATCTGTATCCAAGCTCACATCAGCCTGAGTCCGCCGCAGCTGATCCGTCATTTCCGATAGCAGTGCGGAAAGATTGACATCAACCGTTCCCTCGTCCCCCTGCCCCCGGATAAAGTCCAGATACGCGCCAATCATTTGTTCCATTCCCCGAACATCATCGCGCAGGGCGTCAACATCGGGTCCGTCCGGCAATAAATCCAGCCCCAATTTAAACCGCGTTAACGGCGTGCGCAGGTCATGTGAAACCCCCGCCAGCATCGCCGTGCGCTGATCCACCTGACGTTTTATCCGATCATACATATCAATAAACGCGCGCGTTGCTTGACGCACTTCACGCGCCCCCTCAAGACGAAGAGATGTCACCGCCTGCCCGCGCCCAAATTTATCAGCTGCAATCGCAAGTTGCCGAATAGGTCGGATTTGCCGGCGCATAAAATAAATAGCGATAATAGAAAGAAGAACCGATGTCCCCACCATCCACAGTAAAAAGATATAGGATGATGATGAATAAAGCCGCCGCTGCTCCACCCAAACGGTCAAAACACCAGATCTAAGCTGTACATCAATTTCAAATCGGTTTTGAGGATCATTTAAAACGACAGTAAAAGGACGATTTAAACGGCTATCCAATGCCTTTTCTAAGGTATCTAAAACCAATGTTTTAAGCGGTGAAAGAGGGAGTTTTCGACCATCAACCCCTTGACCTTTTTTATATGTCACTAATAAATCCAGATGGCGTGATGTGTAATTTAATATCTGGGTTAATGTTTGATCCGGATTTTGCGTATGATCCATCACGTCTGCAATCATCGCGACTTCGCCCGCCACAGAAATCGCCAGCCTGTTCGTAATACGTGAAAAATGGCGATCAAAGAACATATATATTGTAAAAACCTGTAAAATCAGGACAGGTAAAACCAAAATCAGAATGGACCGGCCCAGCAAGCTTTGCGGCATGAAATCACGCAAACGAAGGCCATGATTTTTTATACTTTTGGATTTAAAAGCCGTATCGGTCATCGCATATTATGCTCCCGGACGGAAATGATCGGGACGCATTTGGTAGCCCTGACCACGCAAGGTTTCAATATAGAGGGGATTTTTAGAATCATCCAGCAGCCTGCGTCGCAGCCGTGTGATCTGTACATCAATGGTGCGTTCATCTGGGTTCACACCGCAAGCTATCGCCAGATCATAACGAGAGACAGCAGATCCAACAGATCTAGAAAGAGCACGTAGCAGTTTTATATCCGCCGCCGATAAATCCACTTTTTCATCTGTTTCTTGATGGGTCATATATTCGCGGTCCAGATCAACACGCCACGGCCCTAATGTAAAGGCGGTCATCTGCGCTTTTTGCTGCGCCTGCCGGCGCCGCACAATCGCCTCAATCCGTAAAATTAGCTCCCGCATTTCGAACGGCTTTGTGATGTAATCATCCGCTTCGGCCTCAAGGCCCGTGATACGGTCCTGCACCTCGCCCATCGCGGTCAAAAGAATAATGGGGATATCGCGCCCTTCTTCCCGCAAATGACGTGTCCATTCCACGCCTGTGACGCCCGGCATCATGACATCCAAAATAATCAAATCAAATGAACATACATCTAGCAGCCCTTGCGCCTCATTAGCATCAGATGCGGCCGCGGTGACATAACCGGCCTTTGACAAAGCGCGATGCAAAAGATCACGGATCCGCGCATCATCATCAACAATCAAAATATGTGTCTTTTCAGAAAACATGAATATTGAAATCCTCGTACAGTACAGTTACCATAGAATGCTTCAAATGACCAGACAAGGCAGGAAAACATGGCAGATCAAGGTTTAATCCCTTTTGATGATCGGGATGGATATATATGGATGGACGGCAAAATGCAGCCGTGGCGGGATGCACGCATCCATGTTTTAACCCACGCCTTGCACTATGCCAGCTCTGTTTTTGAAGGAGAACGGGCATATCATGGCCATATCTTTCGGATGGAAGACCATTCGGATCGCCTTATCAAGTCCGCTGATATCATGGGAATGGCTATGCCCTATACATCCGACGAACTGGATGCCGCAAAGCTTGAAACCTTAAAGGCAAATGGTCTTCATGACGTACCGGATGCGTATGTCCGGGCCGTCGCCTGGCGCGGCGCCGAAGAAATGGGGGTTGGTGCCAGCCGTACAAAAACACACGTGGCCATTACCTGCTGGCGAATGCCCGCATATTATCCCGTTGATGACCTTGGGATCAAATTATGTACAACCGAGTGGCGCAAACCGGATCCGCGTACAGCCCCCACACAAAGCAAAACCGCTTGTCTCTACGCGGTTGGTACAATCGCGAAACACGAAGCCGCAACCAAAGGATGCGCCGATGTTATGATGCTGGATTACCGTGGCCAAGTAGCTGAAGCGACCAGTGCGAATTTATTTGCCGTGATTGACGGCATCCTTATGACACCCACACCCGATTGTTTTTTAAATGGATTAACGCGGCAAACGGTATTGGATCTGGCATCTTCATTGGATATCCCATCAAAAGTCGGAATCATTATGCCAGATGATATCTGGCGCGCCAGCGAGATATTCTTGACCGGCACAGCTGCAGAAGTCACGGCCGTCGGCAAAATCGATGATCATATCTATCAGGTTGGTGACATCACAAAAAAGATCCGCCGTGCCTATAGCGAACTGGTTCGATCGGACGCATGCCCGTATTCAAGGCCATTTCCCTCTGCCGCATAGAAACAGGATTAAAGGTCTTTAAAAGGCCTTCTCCCTTAAAAAAGAACATTAAACATTAAATCGGAACAACATAATGTCGCCGTCATGGACAACGTATTCTTTTCCTTCTTGGCGCATTTTTCCGGATTCTTTCGCGCCCTGTTCACCGCCGCAGGCAACAAAATCGTTATAGGCAATTGTCTCGGCCCGAATAAATCCCTTTTCAAAATCGGTGTGAATAACGCCAGCCGCTTGGGGCGCACGCATACCAATTGTAATCATCCAGGCACGTGCCTCTTTGGGACCAACCGTAAAATAGGTTTGAAGCCCCAGCAGTTTAAAGCCTGCGCGGATCACACGGTTCAGCCCCGGTTCCTGAAGTCCCAGGGTCGAAAGAAATTCCTGTTTATCTTCCTGCGTGCTCATTTGTGCGATTTCTGATTCGATCGCGGCTGAAATGATAACAGTTTCGGATCCGTTTTGCGCCGCGTATTCCTCAACCTTTTTGGTCAGCGTGTTACCGGTTGCCGCCTCGTCCTCATTGACATTACAAACATACAATACGGGCTTAGAGGTTAATAGCTGTCTATAAAACGGCATTTCTCGTTGTTCATCATCCAAATCCGCTTTACGCGCCGGACGCATTTGATCCAAACCGATTTTAATTTTTTCCATCGCCTCGATTTGAACTTTTGCGTCTTTATCCCCGCTTTTGGCTTTTTTACCCAAGGTATCGATCTGTTTTACAATACTGTCCAAATCCGCAATCATCAATTCGGCCTCGATCACCTCGATATCGCGAATGGGATCAACACCGCCCATCACGTGCGTGATATCCCCATTTTCAAAGCAGCGTACCACATGCAAAATCGCATCAGTGGAACGGATATTCCCCAAAAACTGGTTCCCCAGCCCCTCACCCTGGCTTGCGCCCTTAACCAAACCGGCGATATCCACAAACTCCATCTGGGCGGGAATGGTTTTTGCCGACTTACCCAAAACCGCAATTTTATCCAAACGTGGATCAGGCACAGCAACGCGTCCCACATTCGGTTCAATCGTACAGAACGGGAAATTTGCGGCTTGCGCGGCCTGCGTTGCCGTCAGCGCATTAAACAAGGTTGATTTTCCAACATTCGGCAATCCGACAATACCGCAATTAAATCCCATTTTTTCGTTCCTTTTTATCGTTATCCAAGTGTGCAGGCATTGATGCGGCCACCCGGGTCATATACAGTTCATAATCCCCCGCAAGGGCAAGGGGCAGATATTTCGCAAGTGGAGACAAGATATCATCCAGCGCAGCTGATTCATCCTTTGCAAAATCGGCCAGCACATAATGGCTGACCATATCGCGATCACCCGGATGATCAATCCCGATCCGCACCCGCACATAATTTTGGTTCCCCAAATATTGGTCCAGTGACTTAAGCCCATTGTGACCCGCCGCCCCGCCGCCGACCTTCAGACGAATTTTACCAAACGGCAAATCCAATTCATCATGAAAAACCACAATGCGGTCTGGTGTGATTTTATAGTAACTCGCAAGTTCAGCAACCGATGCGCCAGACAGGTTCATATACGTTTCGGGTTTCAGCAAGATAACCTTGCGGCCATCAATTTTTCCCTCCGCCATCTGACCTTTATACTTTTTGCGAAAAGACGAAATACCGTATTCATGCGCAATCGCATCAATCGCCATAAATCCAATATTATGACGATTTTTAATATACTCAGGCCCCGGATTGCCAAGCCCCACCAGCAAGATATGTGACAGTTCGTTATTCATGCCCCTACCCTAAAACAATTTGTCCCCTTAAGAAAAGGGGACAAACGCTTATACATCATCCTTTTTTCGAAAAGAATATGATTATTTCTTTTTAGCTGGGGCAGCGGCAGGCGCAGCCGCTTTTGCATCCTTGGCAGCTGGGGCAGCCTTACCACCCTTCGCCGCAGGTGCAGCCGGCGCAGCAGCAGCAGCGGCAGGCGCAGCATCCGCATAAACAGTTGGCGCAGCAATCGTGGCCAATGCCTCGTCTTCCATGCCTTTTGGCGCTTTTACCCCTTCCGGTAATGTCGCCATTGATAAGCGGATAGAATCGCCAATCTTTTTGTCCTTCAAGCTCACTTCGATCATTTCAGGAATCTTGGTCGCAGGGCAGATCAAAGAAATGCTGTGGTGAATAACCGTCAACACCCCTTTGTCCAATTTAATCCCGGGGGATGAATCTTGATCAATAAAGTGCACAGGAATAGCAACGGTAATGGTCGTTTTCGGTGTAACGCGCAGGAAATCGACATGGATAACAGCGTCCGTTACAGGGTGCAGCTGAACATCACGGGCCAAAACCAGGTGATTTTTACCGTCAACAGACAGATCACACAAACGGGTTTGCATAACCCCTTTTTGATAGGTCAGCGTTAATTCTTTTTGTGGCAAGGACACCAGTTCAGGTTCCTTGTTATCCCCGTAAATAACAGCGGGAATAGACGATATACGGCGCAATGCGCGGGCAACCCCTTTACCGGCCCGATCGCGTTTTTGCGCCGAAAGAGAGTAGTTACGTGACATTTTACGTTTCCTTTCAATCGGTTACAAAAATTTTTTCATGTAATATATAAACAATATGCGACATGAATCCGCGCCTCCAGGGGTGCGCGGACAGCAAGTTAAAGCAGAACGGGGGGAAAATTGCAAGATTTTGTTGCACAGCGGACTTATTTCATGTACATATATTGGACATAATAACAATAGATATGAGGGAAAAATAATGAGAACAATAAGTATTAATAATACTGTGAATGAACTCGTTACGTATAAAATACCTGATTCAAAATCAAAGCCATCTGATGTTTTTGCGGCATTCAAACGGGCCGCCATAGATGCTTATAATACTGTTTTGAACGTCCTTACGCCAGCCCCTCAAACATATGATTTAAAGACAATCGCGCAAACAATTCTGCCGAATCAACAGCGCCCGGATGTCCCAAAAGCGATACAGGCGCAAAACCGTCAATCCAATTTCGATACCACAACCGCGTTTATATCTCTTGCCCCAGATGGGTTCATTAAAGTCGAACGCGCTTTCCAGCCCGAATACAGGGGAAAAGGAAGTCCTCCGGGTGTTTACATTCAAACAGACTTTTACACCCCAGAAGGTAAACATAGAGGGGCGGGTACCCCTGTTGCTTACATCAAATCATTAAAAGACTGGGAAACAGAACAGCTTCAAGACTCCACAAAAACAGTCATCCCCATTGAATCTGATCCCATTGCGCAGAAACACCACTACGCCCGTTCAGCCGGGGCAGAATATCCAATATCAACATTCATGCAGGATGCAAAATCCGCCCCTACCCTCCGCGGGTAAGGTTTGTGAGGACGAGTGTTCGAAACAATATCCCCATTTGATCGGGGGATATTAAACGGCGCAGTCCCATCATCAAACGATCTTTGACGTCCCCTTGGGCTGTCTGCGCCACCTTTTTGGCCCATACATCGATTCCAAGGGATTGCAAAAACGCCCCCTGCCCCACAGGACCAGAAACATCAACCCCCTGCACCTTAGCCCGCGCCGCCAAGCGGCCAAAATCCACAAGTGATGTCACATCGCATGCGCCGGGCTCATATAAAACAGAAACTTTTTCATGCGCTTTCACGGCCTGAAGTGTTGATTGGTATGTCCATACATCCATCCCATAATCGATGATAAGCGCGGCGCCCCCATACGGCTTGATCAAATCGGCCATCTGGCCCAACGCCGCATCTCGTTCAGGTGACCATTCAATCACCCCGTCCACCGGACAATCTGGATATTCACTTAAGATTTTTTCTGTCCTATCCGGAACCGAAAAAGGTCGGCGGCCCATTGTCAATCGGTCATGCGAATCTATGCCAATACAGACCTCATCCAATCCACCATCTGTCCTGATAAACTGATGAACCGGCAGTGCATCAAAAAATTCATTATTTATGACGATAACGGGGGCATCCGGAACAAAATTCTTGATCTGTTCTGCCCATACAGGATGGCCGCCACTATGACCCGTATACGGCGAAAGCGTTTCTTTCTGAATTGACCTGAGCGCCGGGCTTATCTCTATCAGCACAGGGAAAAGGGCCTTTAATGTTCCTTCCTGATGACTGACAATCCGAAGGGCATCCGCCATAAGCGTCCCGCGGCCAGGCCCGACCTCAACCACATAGAATTTTTCAGGCCGGCCCATCTGGTGATAAAGATCCAAAATCCAAAATCCAATCATTTCACCGAACAACTGACTGATATCGGGCGCGGTGATAAAATCGCCCTGCCGCCCAAAGGGATCCTTATGCATATAATATCCGTATTCCGGATGCGTGAGACATAGGGACATATACCGCTCTGTATGAATAGGGCCAGATTGACGAATGATTTGGATCAATTCAGATTCAAGCGATTTGATCATGGATTTTTCCATTTCCTCCGGGCCAGGTACGGCGCGCGGCCAATAAAACCGCCGCCCCTCCTAATATCATGGGCAAACATAACATTTGGCCCATCGTCAATCCCATATTGAGTATACCCAGCTGTGCATCCGGTTCACGCACATATTCGATCATAAAGCGGCACATCCCATATCCCATTAAAAATATGGCCGATACGATCCCGGGGCGATCACGCACCATTTTAAAACGCATTAAAATAAAAAGAAGGATAAAAAGGAGCAGGCCTTCACTTGCGGCTTCATATAACTGGCTCGGGTGGCGGGGCAATCCATCTGTGTCCGGAAAGACCATACCAAACGGATGGGACGTCACCCGTCCATACAGTTCACCGTTTATAAAATTGGCCAATCGCCCAAAACATAATCCAATGGGCACCGCTGCGCAAACCATATCCGATAATTCAAACAGCTTGATCCGTTTTGCGCGTGCAAAAAGAAAAAGCGCAATAATAACCCCGGCCGCGCCGCCATGAAACGACATCCCCCCCTGCCATACAAAAAAGATATGCAAGGGGTTTTCAATGTACGCTTCAAGGTTATAAAATAGAACATATCCCAATCGCCCGCCCGCAATAACGCCCAGCATCGTCCAGGTTAAAAAATCATCGATATATGCCGATGGATAGGATTGCTGATGGTACGACCTATGCAAATACTTGACATACAACCATCCCAATAAAAAGCCCATCAAATAGGAAATGGCATACCACCGTATCGGTAATCCAAAAACTTCAAATGCGATCGGTGAAATATCAGGATAGGTCAGCACAGGATACCCCTAACGATATCTATCAGATGATCGAAGATAACGGGTCACATAATCCTTCACCCCCTCCTCAAGCGAGGTAAAAGGTTTATCGTATCCAGCCGCACGCAACTTCCCCATATCCGCTTCTGTGAAATGCTGATAACGGGTCCGCAGCTGATCCGGCATATCGATATAGGTAAACTTGGGTGTCTTGCCAACCGCTTCAAACATTGCTTGACCCAGATCATTAAATGTGCGGGCCGTTCCGCTTCCAAGGTTATACAGCCCAGAAATAGTCTTATTCTCAAGAAACCACAAAATGACATCCACAACATCGCGCACATATATAAAGTCACGTTTCTGTTCCCCATCTTTGTAATTCGGGGATGTGGATTTATAAAGACGAACAGCGGCCCCTGCCTCTACCTGCGGAAACAGTTTGCAAGCAACGCTCATTTGATCGCCCTTATGATACTCATTCGGACCATAGACATTAAACAATTTTAATCCAACGCATTGCGGCGGCATTTTTTCTTTTCCCTCTGCTTTTATGCGTGCGATACGGCGATCAAACAAATGTTTTGACCAACCGAACGGGGAAATAGGCTGCAGCTTTGCAAGCGCCGCGGATGATTCATCATCCTTAAATCCTGTGCTTCCATCCCCATATGTTGCAAAGGACGATATATATAATAAACGTACATCGTTTACCGCGCACCATTTCCAAATCCAATTCGACATCCCAAAGTTTTGTTGAATGACCAAATCAGCATCTGATTCTGTTGTCGACGAAACGCCACCAAAATGGAAAACCATTTCGATATCTGTTTTATGACGTTCCATGTAATCCAAAAGATTGGCGGGGTGTATGATATCACGTATTTCACGTTTACATACGTTGCGCCATTTATCACCATCACCAAACGTGTCACACACAACGATATCGGTATCGCCTTTTTCTTCTAACCCTGCCAGCAGATTTGATCCGATAAAACCTGCACCACCTGTTACAATAATCATAATGTGATCCCTCCCGATCAAAAATATACTCTGCCATACAGAATACTGCGGCCCGGCTTTATCCACAAGAGATTTCGAAAAACCTGTGAACGACTCGTAAACGCCTCCTCCATGCCGCTTGCGTTCTGTGTCTTTCTGAGGAACCCTGAATGGAACAGGAGTGAATCGGATGAAAACAACAAAAATTTTTGATGACTTGGCTGAAATGCTTGGCGGGGCAGCTTCTGTCCTGAGTAATGTGCGTCAGCAGCTGCGGGACGAGGTACGCACCCGCGTGGACGAGGTGACATCCCGACTTGATCTGGTGTCTCGCGATGAATTTGATCGACTTTTCGCCATGGTCACAAAGACCCGTGAAACGCAAGATGCCATTTTAAAACGTCTGGATGCGATTGACGGGAAGAAAAGCGCGCCCGCGACATCCACTTCATCAAAGTCTTCCAAAAAATCTGTAAAACCCTCTTCTGCGTCTCCCTCTAAAAAGAAGGCATCATCCAAAAAATGACAGCACTGGCTACAAAGAACGACCCCATCGACCAAGTGATCAACCCCCTCGATGCGGTGGAGGTTGTCTTATCGACATATAACCTGGAATACATTCGTGCAGATGAAGATCAGCTGGCGATTTCAATTTCTGGAAAATGTGCGGGATATCAAATTTACCTAACATGGCAGGCAGAGTTTAATGCTCTACAAATCATTGCCCAATATCCAGCGCACATGAATACGCCCCCTGATTCGGTTATTGCCCATCTGCTGATGAAAGCGAATGCGCAATTATGGCTTGGACACTTTGAACTATCCGATGAACGGGTGATGCAATACCGGTATACGACCGTCTTATCGACAGAAGAAGAACCAGCGGTTGCGGATTACCTGAACGACTTGCTTAAATTAACGATTGCCGAATGCGACCGGTTTTTCCCGGCTTATCAAATCATCTGTCACGATATGCAAGCACCCGCCGATACATTGGCCTTTGCCATGCAAGACACCGTCGGGATGGGGTAAAAATCCCCCCACCCTTTCACAAGGATCACACTTTTTATACCTTTACTTATACCTTTACCACGCCCTTACGGCCACTGGTTCCAAGACCAATGTCTTTTGCCAGAGAGCTGCGTTTCTTGGCATAATTCGGCGCGACCATCGGATAATCCATAGGA
>CAZQLB010000046.1:10217-11000 GCA_964593915.1 uncultured Pseudobdellovibrionaceae bacterium | reverse complement strand
ATGAACAGATGATATAGGGTGCTGCGGATGATGCTTTGCCTTCTTTATTTCCATCCATGATAATTTTATAATCTGGATAGATGACTGCGCGAAAAGAAGCCCCATTAGAACACCTACACTCAAGTCCGGCCATACCGTTCCGGTGCCAGATACCGCCAAAGCCGCCCCCAAAACCATGATATTTCCAATCGCATCATTCCGGGAACAGAGCCATACGGACCGGATATTCGCATCCCCTTTTTGATATTTATATAAAAGAAAAACCGATACCACATTTGTCAAAAGCGCCATGAATCCAACAATACCCATAACCGGCGCATCAGGCACCGTATGCGTCCATATCTGGACACACGCCGTCCCCAAAACCCAAACAGCCATCAGCAAAAGAGCACCCCCCTTTATCATCGCAGTACGCGCCCGTACAAGCGGCGCCATACCAATCACAATAAAAGACAATGTATAGGTGATGCTATCGCCCAGAAAATCCAGCGCATCAGCCATCAAAGATGTTGATCGCGCGACATGTCCCGCTGTTATCTCGACAACAAACATCAGGGCATTGATCAAAATAACGATCATCAACGCACGCCGAAAACCAGGATCCTTTCCCGTAAACACCACTTCGTGATGATGATGATGACCGCCAGAAGAGGAACAAGAAGATGACATATCGTAAAAAACCTTAGGCGCAAAAATAATCAGAAAATGTAATCATTCTCTCTGCCGTAAAGTATAGCAACCCATTAAAAATTTTCGATAAAATTTTTATCTGGAAAAATTAAG
>CAZQLB010000046.1:9484-10207 GCA_964593915.1 uncultured Pseudobdellovibrionaceae bacterium | reverse complement strand
GAATGAATGGGCCCCTCCAGATGATCATCCCAAAAACGCAGGAAATCCAACAGCCGGGGAAAACGCGGAACTGTATCATGTTCCTGCCATATATATGTCTGCAGAAAATCTGGATGGTCCGGAAGCCGATACAGAATTTGGGCTGTCACCAACCGAATAGATGGAAACATAATCATATGCTGCGCTGTATCAGACGAAAAATAAACGCACATTCCCAAACCTCCTGCTCAGGCAGACTTCTCTATTCTAGAGTTTCTTTTTTCAGAATACCAAAATATATTTACGGAATTATTAATACTGTAATCGTGCGCATTTGACGCAGGGGATAAGTTTGAAAAAGGGCTGGCTCTATCGTCTATTTCCCCCTATTTTAAACCCAGCGGCATTATGCCGTTTACGTTCAAAACTAACCTTAATCATTTTGGAGAAAATCCCATGTTGAAAACATTGCTTGCTGCATCTGCTGTTGCTGTATTGGCTGTCGCCCCTGCTTTTGCGAACGAACACGAAGCTGCTGCTCCTGCTGCTGAAGCTGCTGCTACTGCCGCAACCGAAGCTGCTGCTCCTGCTGCGACTGAAGCAACCCTGAAAGATGGTACAAAAATTGAAATCGTTGGCGACGCTGTTTCTGTTGTTGGCGCCGATGGTATGAAAACACCGGCTCCGGACGGTGAACATGAACTGGCTGATCAATTTTTCGAGCACGACCGCCGACTGCGTCTT
>CAZQLB010000046.1:738-9474 GCA_964593915.1 uncultured Pseudobdellovibrionaceae bacterium | reverse complement strand
GACGGTAAAGGTGTCACACCGGAAGCTGCTCCTGCTCACTAAGCAGATCGCTTTTCTCTTTAAAACCCTGTGAAGATCTCTCTTTACGGGGTTTTTTATTGCCTTTTGTCCTTATTCATGGTTGATATACGTTCCATGACACCTGCTGCACGTACCAAAGCTCTTGAAGAGCTCATGATCAAAATCACCGATGCCCGCATTCCGATGGATGCGGTGACAGGTGACTATTTCCGCTTTCGCAAATACATTGGATCCAAGGATCGCGCGGCGGTGGCTCAGGATGTTTATACCCTGATGCGCCATTACGGTCGATTGAAATGGTGGGTTGATTTTCTGGGGGTCTCTGATACCCCGCGTATCTTCACCCTTTTGTACTTTGCGCTTGTCCATGGGCGGGATGCAGATTGGTTTGACCATCATTATACAGGGGAAAAATATACCCCCGCGCCCCTGACACCGGATGAAGATAAAATGCTGGGATCTCTTTATGGGGCGGATCTATACCATAAAAACATGCCCGATACGGTGCAGGTCGAATGTCCAGAAAAATACGCCGATGCCTGCAGGACCCTCTATAAAAATAATCTTGTCCCCGAAATGACCGCGATGCTGGAACCCGCACCCTTGGATATTCGGGTCAATCTGCTGTCGGCTGATCGTGACGCTGTCATCCAGGAATTACAGGATGCGGGTATTGCATGCCAGAAAACACGGTACTCCCCGTGGGGTATTCGCCTTCTTGAAAAGGCCTTCCTGTCGGAAACAAAGGCGTTCCGGGATGGCCGCATTGAAATTCAAGATGAAGGATCGCAGCTGATCGCCTATGTCTGCGGCGCTACCCCGGGTCGGCAAGTTCTGGATTACTGCGCGGGAGCTGGCGGCAAAACACTGGCCTTATCCAGTGCAATGCGGAACAAGGGACGCATCGTTGCAATGGATACTGAAAAAAGCCGTCTTGAAAAAGGACGCATGCGATTCAGACGCGCCGGCGCCCATGATATCATTGAAATTCGCCCGCTGTCTGATGAACGGCACCGCAAATGGTTGCGCCGGCAAAAGGGAACGTTTGATATCGTCCTGACGGATGTTCCCTGTTCTGGCACGGGAACATGGCGCCGTAACCCGGATATGCGCTGGCGCACATTTGGGCCTGACCTTGCGGAATTAACCGCTATCCAGGCGGATATTTTGGAAAAAGTTGCCGGGACCGTAAAGCCAGGAGGACGTTTGGTTTATGCCACCTGTTCCCTTTTGCCCGATGAAAATGAACATCAGATAGAGCGTTTTTTGGCTGCGCACCCGGATTTTATCCTACGCCCCCTTGCTGATATATGGCCGGATGAAACAACATGCCCATGCCCGTCATCGCCGTATATGCGGCTTTCCCCACACCAGCATCAGACAGACGGGTTTTTCGCCGCTGTTTTGGAACGCATGGGAACCCCTTGATTTCTCGTTTGGCACTATTTGTGCAAGCACTGTTGTAGAGCAAATCCCCTTTTGTTTTTTGCACCGCATCATAATCAAGACTTGGATTTAGAATAGAAATAGGAACAGAATAAAGAATGAATAAAAAAGTAGCTCATCTGCGTGACCAAATTCTGGAAGCGATGCTTCCAAATGTTCCGCTTACAGGTTGGACCATGGAAACGGCAAAAGATGCCTGTAAATCCATTGATGTGGACGAAGGGCAAATTGCCGTCCTGTTCCCAGATGGGCTTATGGATATCGTCGCTCATTTCTCGGATTATTGCGACCAACTTATGCTCAAGGAACTTGACCATATAGATTCAAGCGATATGCGTATTCGGGACCGGATTCAAACCGCAACTGAAACACGGTTTCAAATTTTGACCCCGCACCGCGATGCGGTTCGCTTGGCTCTTGCGTATTGGAGCGTACCGCCCCGTACCCTGCGGGCCAGTCAAATCGTATGGCGCACGGCTGACCGGATTTGGGATTGGGCCGGGGATACATCATCTGATTATAATCGATATACAAAACGCGGCCTTTTAAGCGGTATTCTAACGGCAACCACCCTTGTGTGGATTAAAGATTTTTCATCTGATATGGCTGTTACCCGTACCTTTTTATCACACCGTATTGAACATGCTTTACAATTCGGGCAGATGCTGGGTAAATTTAAACGGCCTTGATCCCTTTTTTCGGATCGTGTACAACACATCCTATCCACTTTTTTCATTTTAATTCTTCTTGGCCCATAAAGGATGTGCGCAATGGCAAATACCCAAAAATCATATGATGATGACAATGATAACGATTCCGCTGTTGTATCGATTGATGGCGCGGCTGGAAAACGCCTGAAATCCTTTATTGACCGGATCGAACGACTGGAAGAAGAAAAAAAGGGTCTGGCCGATGATATAAAAGAAATTTATGCCGAGGCAAAATCCGTTGGATTCGATCCGAAAATCATGCGTAAACTCATCCGTTTGATGAAGATGGAACCTCAAAAGCGCAGCGAAGAAGACATGCTGCTTGAAACATACAAGGCGGCGATCGGTATTGAATAAACCGGATCCATTCATCATTAAATAAAAATCCCCCGGAAAAAGGGGGATTTTTTTGACTATATTTCCAGATAGGCTCAAGGTAAAAGGTAAGAGCAGCCGGGCTTAATTCCGCAGCGGTTTTCCTGTCTCCAGCATATGTTCAATACGCCGGATCGTGCGGGAATCCCGCGCCAATTTCATAAATGCCTCACGTTCCATTTTATAGATATCATCTTCGCTTAAGATAACGGTCATATCGCCTTTATCGCCGCCTGATAAAACATGGGCCAGTACCGAACACACAACCGCATCATACGGCGTTGCCTTGCCCGATGCCACCAGATCCTTAACCGCCATTTCAAGCGCAACGCGCCCGGATGCGCCCGGCAAGCGGATATGTTCTGCCTTGATCGGCGGGGTATAGGCCGCCGCCAGTTCCAATGCTTTTTTCTTGGCGTCATACAATAAACGATCCCGGTTCATTGTGATGCCATCGCCTGATCTAAAATATCCAATATCCTTTGCATCAAAGGCGGATTTTGCAACCTTGGCCGTGCCGATCACCTCGAATGCGCGGCGCAGCGCGCCCATCGGTGTGATTTTTGGCGAGAACCAGAATGGTTCACCGCCATGACGTTCATCATAGGCCTGTTTTTCATCATCCATATACCGCATGATCATATTGGCGCATCCGCCCCAACCAGGGATAAATCCAACCCCAACCTCGACCAATCCGACATATGTTTCGGCATGGGCCTGTACATGATCGCAGTGCAGCAGAATTTCGCATCCGCCGCCCAGCGACAATCCGGACGGTGCCCCAACAACAGGGAACGGCGCGTATTTAAGCGCCTTGTATGCTTTTTGTCCGCCGCCCACCATTTCATCGATCTGGGGCCACAGGGCAATATTCATCGCAAAGAGGGCCAGACCTAGATTCGCGCCCGCACTGAAATTATCGCCTTCGTTATAAACGACCAGCGCTTTATACGGGCCGGATTTTCCATCGCCAATCAATTTAATCGCGGTATGAATAGCTTCGAATACCGTATCGTCAATGGCATTCATCTTGCCTGTGAATTCAAGACATAAAACGCAGTCGCCAATATCCCATATGGATGCAGACGCCCCCTTATGAACCGGTTTTTGCGCGCGTTTGATATCCTTCAGCAATAAAACGCCCTGTGGCCGCGCCAATTTATGGTATGCACCATCTGTACCGAAAAATTCCAGATCCGAACCATTTGTACGATAGAATGTTTGCGCACCAACAGCGGACAATAGTTTGGGAACAATCAATCCTTCGGATGCAATTTGTTCAGCCAGCCATTTAGGGCCCAGCTGATCCATCATTTCAAATGGGCCGTATTTCCAGTTGTATCCAAGGCGCATGGCTTCATCGACATCAGCAATTGTATCTGCAACCTCTGGTACCAGGGATGCCGCATAGGCCAGGGTATGAACCAAAACGGCGCGCGCATATCGCCCCCCCACGTCATCCGTTTCCAAAACAGCTAAAAGTCCCTTTTTCCCCGCCTCCATCGATGCTAGTTTTGGTTTTTTCTCGGGCACATAACGGGTATCTGGATCAAATGTATCGGGGTTTAGGGCAAAAACTTCCTTCACCTTTTTCCCGCCGGATGTGTTCAGGCGATAAAATCCGCCCTTGCCTTTACGGCCTGTAAACCCAGCTGCAATCATCTGGGCAATAAACGGATAATCCTTGTGTATAGCGCGATAGCGATCATCCGGTGCCAACGTGGATAAAAGTGATGCGCTTAATTTCGGCATCAAATCAATCCCCACCAGATCAATAAGACCAAATACCCCTGTTTTTGGAACGCCGATCGGTTTGGACATCATCGCATCGGCAATTTCAACTGGAACATTCTGTTCAATCGCAACATTCAGCGCGGTCTGCATCCAGAATGTGCCAATCCGGTTTGCAATAAATCCGGGCGAGTCGTGACACGGCACAACGCCCTTTCCTAAATTCACATCGCAGAATGTGCGCACCATTTCGGCCGCATCGGGACGTGTCTTGGCCCCCACGACCAGTTCCAAAAGGCGCATATACCGCGGTGGGTTAAAAAAGTGCGTGATCATAAAATCACGCGCAAAGGCATCGCCCATTCCATCCACCAATTTTTCAAGCGGGATCGTGGATGTATTCGATGACACGATCGATCCTGGTTTACGAACCTGATCAATTTTAGCATAGGTTGCGTGTTTAACACCCAGATCTTCCACCACCACCTCGATGATCCAGTCGCATTCCGACAGCAGGTTTAAATCATCCTCCAGATTACCGGGGGTGATCCGGCGCGCGGCGCTGGCGTTCATAAACGGAGCCGGGTCTGTTTTCATCATGCGGTCAATCGCGTTTTTAGCCAGCATGCTGCGGTCCACCGCATCTTTTGGCACAATATCCAATAACACAACAGGAACCCCGGCATTTGCGATGTGTGCCGCAATGCCCGATCCCATCACACCCGATCCCAATACAGCAATTTTTTTAAAGGTCATGATCACTACGCCCAATCAAATTCGTTCAAGCACAATCGCAACGCCCTGGCCGCCGCCAATACACATGGTGGCAAGCCCATATTTCTTACCCTCGCGCACCAGAAGAGAGGCAAGCTTACCGGTAATCCGTGCCCCCGACGCGCCCAGGGGATGACCCAATGCAATCGCGCCGCCATCAATATTTACAATGGATGTATCAAATGGCAATTCCTTGAGCACCGAAAGCGATTGCGCGGCAAACGCTTCGTTCAGTTCGACAAGTTCAATATCTTTCATGGATAGGCCCGCACGCGCCAGCGCCTTGTGCGTTGCCGGAACGGGACCAATTCCCATGATGTCCGGCGCGCATCCAGCCGCCGCAAAACTTTTGATCCGTGCCAAAACAGGCAAGTTATGTTTTCGCGCATATTCCTCGGATGCCACCAGAACAGCCGATGCACCATCGGTCAGCGGGCTGGACGTTCCGGCCGTGACACTGCCGTTTAAATCAAAGGCTGGTTTTAATCCCGCAAGTCCCTCGGCCGTTGCCTCCGGGCGGATACAGCCATCTGCGTTCACGCCCGCAACAGGTGTAATTTCAATATCAAATTTCCCGCCGGCTGCCGCTGCTGATGCCCGCTTTTGTGATTCCAGCGCAAACGATTCTTGTTCCGTCCGGGAAATCATATATTTCCGTGCCAAGTTTTCAGCTGTTTCCCCCATGCTCATATACGCAGCCGGAAAACGGGACGCCAGTGCCGGATTCGGCATGGGATTAAATCCGCCCATCGGGATGCGGGTCATGCTTTCAACCCCGGCCGCAATATACACATCCCCCGCGCCCGCCATGATATAGGCGGCAGCCTGGTGAATAGTCGTCATCGATGATCCACAAAAGCGATTCAGTGTTGCCCCCGCAACAGAAAGCGGCAGATCCGCAATATTGGCCACAATCCGGGCAATATTGAATCCTTGTTCTGCTTCCGGAAAAGCGCAGCCCATCAGCAAATCTTCGATATCATCGACATTCACCCGCGTTTCATCCACCAGTGCCCGAACAACGGTCGCGGCCATATCGTCTGGTCGCACCTTGGCCAGCGCACCCTTTGACGCCTGGGTAAAAGGGGATCGTTTAAACGCGCAAATGACTGCTTGGGTGGTCATGTCTGAAAACTCCTTTGGGTTATTCAAAAACGTTGTTTTGACATATAAAATACGGCAACCGCCATGTGTATCTTCCCCTATTGTCCCTGAAAAAAGATAACGGAAATTTAAGATTTTGGCGCTGCGCAAAAAGGTTCTTTTTATATTGTCTTTTTCTTTTTCAGAGTGACTTAAACCCAAAATTAAATATGGTAAAAGATTTTTACTTTACTTTTACCTTAAAAACTTGCACTAAACGGGGGATCATATATATCCATAAAGGAGTAAATACGAAAATGGCTCTTGCAACCAGCCCTGATAAACGCGGTTTTAAACGCATTTGCACATCCTGCAGCACGCGTTTTTATGACATGAATAAGCGTCCGATCATCTGCCCCAGCTGCGGCACTGAATTTACAGGCGAAGTCAAAGTTCGGACCCGCCGGGCCCGCGCGTCAAATGATGATGATCTACCCATTTCAAAAGTTCAGGCGGATGATCAGGAAATGGAATTGATCTCCGATATCCCTGAAGAGGATGAAGAAACCATCTCGCTTGAGGATGCGGACGAATTGGACGACGATGCGGACGACGTTGATGAAGATGAGATTGATGCGGATCTGGATCTGGATGAAGCAGATCTGGACGCTGAAGATTTCGATGAAGATGAAGACGACGACAGCGACGATGACGACGACGACGAAGACGACGATGATGATGACGAAGAAGATGAGGACTAATCTTTCGTTATGACTCATCCCGTTTGTTATTTAACAATTGAATTACCCGGGGGGTTAACACCCCGGGTATTTGATTTTTGGGAAAATATAGACATATCCGGCGCGTTATCCCTATCGAATAAAAAGAAAGATTCCCGCGATGATTCCCCATGGATTTTTGCATGGGCGATGGATCATACGCCCGATACATCGGAAGTATGCAGCTTGATCTGCCTTCAGGCTGGGCTTATGGACATTCCATTGCCATCGCCTCTTCATTTTACAATTGAGGCTATTGATCCCGATACAAACTGGCTTTTAAAAACATACCAATCCTTTGCGCCCTTTTCGGTTGGCCCTTTATTTTTAAAAGGATCGCATGACAAGGATAAACAGGGTCCAGATGGATCGATCGATCTTTTGATTGATGCGGTCACAGCGTTTGGTTCAGGGGAACACCCCACAACACGCGGATGCCTGGAATACCTTGCTGATTTAAAAGCCGAGGGATATGTACCAAACCGTGTTCTGGATGTCGGGACCGGGTCCGGTATTTTGGCAATCGCCGCATGGAAATTATGGCAGAAACCGGTTTTTGCAACCGATATTGACCGCGAATCTGTGCGCGTTGCCTGTTCTTACCGCACGTTAAACCAGATTCCTTCCGGCCAAACAGGCATGATGTGTAAACAAGCGTCGCGCGTAAATCTGCCCTCTGTCCAAAAGCATGGTCCTTATGACCTGATTATCGCGAATATTTTGGCCATTACACTGCGGGAACTGGCATCCGATATCACATCAGCAGCAGATACGCCTTCGACTCTTATTTTATCGGGTATTCTGGATCATCAGGCCGATGATGTTATTGCCGCCTATGCCCCTCTTGGATATCGACTGGTCAGCAAAAAACCGATTGCGGAATGGACGACACTGCGTTTGATGCGGGCATAAAGATTTTTATCGGCCGTTATATCTTTTTTCGATTTCTGCGAGCTGTTCAGGTGTATTCACCCCCGAAAGATCATCAGCAGATCCAATGTTATACGCGGCATGCCCCCCATCCGCTAAAACCAACGGTAATATATCCAATAGGTAATATTCGCCTTTTGCGTTATTATTTGTAATACGTGACAAATAATCATGCATTTTTGCACCGTGCAGAATCATAAGCCCGCTGCTGCACAAATCAATTTTACGTTCATCTGGGCTTGCATCCAATTCTTCAACGACAGATATAACATGATCATTTTGATCACAAATTAAACGGCCATATCCATATGGATTTTGGGGACGCATGGCTAAAATCGTTACATCCGGATTTGACCCATCTTGATGCCGCGCAATAAGTGCTTTTAAATCATCCGGGTTCACAAGCGGCACATCCCCAAATAAAACCAGCACATCTATGTCTGTTAAATCCAGTCCATGAATGCCCATCCGGACAGCGTATCCTGTTCCCTTTTGCTGGACATCCGGGACAACGGAACAGTCATCCGGAACCGCGTTGATCACATCATTTTGCCCTGGACCAGCTACAACAATAATTTTTTGTGGGGTTACCGCACGAGCAGCATTCACCACATGATGCAACATGGGTTTGCCGCCAATGGTATGCAATACTTTGGGCAGGTCAGAGTTCATGCGTGACCCCTTCCCAGCTGCTAATATCAAGGCATAAATAGATCTTTTTTTCATGATAAAAGAATGATCAAAATGGATATATCGCTCAAATCACATGATGTAACGAAACGATACAGCATATTTTATTGCCGCACCTGAACATCTGTTAAATGCATCATCAGTGTCCCGTAATTTGTTTTAATCATAATACGAACGGGCACAGGAGGTAATTTATC
>CAZQLB010000046.1:0-728 GCA_964593915.1 uncultured Pseudobdellovibrionaceae bacterium | reverse complement strand
CCTTTTTTACGCCCTTGTTCCTGGATCGAATGCCATCCCCGCGGTTTTTTATGCCAGGCGCCACCATCCGGAACCACTTCGACCACACAGCGATGCGCCATCCCGTTATATATGTTATAGCGTGAAACAGAGAGATTTTCATCCTCTCCATCATGAAACTGTAATTTAAAACGGCGACGGCTATCAAAAATAGCGTGTTCGTTTTCACATGTCTTAGTTTTGTCAACATTATACATCATAATCCATGTTGCCGTCAGGATATCTGTTGTATTTTTTGTCAAGGTCTCATCAATCTTCTCCGATGGCTTTTTAACCCCATCTTTAATCATTTCCAATGTTCTAAAAGAACCATTTTTTTCATAGGTATAGATTGCAATATCATCCGATCCCTTCCATGTAGAAATCGATTTATGGTGCTGGACCCGAAGTCTTTCATTTGAATTTATAACCCGTCCTGTACTTTCAAACGATCCTTTCCAAGGAACCAGGCGCCCTAAAAACCCCTTTGTATACGATGATAAGAACGCACGGTAAGAATCATCCGATATCGTTAGATCCAGGCGCGATTCCAAAACATGTACCCCTCCAGCATATACTTGATATGTCAGATGTGCTTGAACCGATTGAGGGATCTTTTGATCTGCTGCATATGCATGGACCGTCACAAAAAAAGAAAGAAACGGTACAATGAAGACACTTACGCACCACTCACCCATCACAATTTTTAT
>CAZQLB010000045.1:0-11034 GCA_964593915.1 uncultured Pseudobdellovibrionaceae bacterium | reverse complement strand
GTCTGAGGCTCAACACCCTGGTTACCATCAAGCAAGCAGACAGCACCATCCAAAACACGCAATGAACGTTCAACTTCAATCGTAAAGTCAACGTGGCCAGGAGTGTCAATGATGTTAAAACGAATTTTCTTACCTGGAACAGGACCATTTTCAGGACCTTGCCAGAAACAGGTGGTCGCAGCAGAAGTAATGGTGATCCCACGTTCCTGTTCTTGTTCCATCCAGTCCATCGTCGCAGCGCCATCGTGCACCTCGCCGATTTTATGCTCTTTACCAGTATAAAACAGAACACGTTCAGTGGTCGTGGTTTTACCAGCATCAATGTGCGCCATGATACCGATGTTACGATACTGATCTAAGGGCATTTCGCGGCTCATATTCTATACTCTGCTTCAATGTCTAAATGTTTAAGTTACCTGTTATTAAGCGGCAGAACGATCGCCACCAGTTTTCTTTTCGCCTGCACCCCAACGGAAATGCGCAAACGCTTTGTTTGCATCTGCCATCTTGTGGGTATCGTCGCGTTTTTTAATCGATGCGCCACGCTCGTTTGCAGCTTCAAAAATTTCGCCAGCAAGACGTTCCATCATGGTGTGTTCACCACGTTTACGGGCTGTATCAATAATCCATTTAAAGGCCAGAGCCTGGGAACGTTCAGAGCGCACCTCAACAGGCACCTGATAGGTTGCACCACCAACACGGCGGGAACGCACCTCAATCAAAGGACGAACTTTGGAAATAGCCAGATAAAAAATAGCCAGACCCAAGTTCTTGGTCGCCAAATCAGGATTAACCTGAAGATCTCCTGCAGATTTTTTCCCAGCAACCAGATCCAGAGCACCATAAACGGTTGTCTCGGCGACAGATTTTTTACCCTGCCTCATCACTTTATTGATGAAACGAGACAATGTAACATCCCCGAACTTTGGATCGGGCAAAATTTCGCGTTTTTCTGCGGCATGACGACGTGACATCGACGAACTCCTCTTTCCTTACTTCGGACGTTTCACGCCATAGGCGGAACGACTTTGTTTACGGTTTTTAACACCCTGGGTATCCAAGGCACCACGCAGGATGTGATAACGCACCCCTGGCAAATCCTTTACACGGCCGCCGCGGATCAGCACAACAGAGTGTTCCTGAAGGTTGTGACCTTCCCCAGGAATATAGGCAATAACCTCAATCCCTGTGGTCAAGCGAACCTTCGCCACTTTCCGAAGCGCCGAGTTCGGCTTTTTCGGTGTGGTTGTGTACACACGTGTGCAAACACCACGAACTTGGGGCTTGCCCTTCATCGCACGGCTTTTGCTTTTTGTTTCAATCGGTTTACGCGGTTTGCGTATGAGCTGCTGTATGGTTGGCATCTTTGATCCAGTATCAAATTAGTGACCACGAATAAGTTTCATTTTGCAGGATGAGCAGAACTGAACAGCCGCCAGTCAAAATGACCAGCATTGAATCAGCGGTAACAAAAAGCCCGAGAAGAACCAGAGCTTTGTATTGGACCGCGTTTAGATCTCTTTTTTCCCAACAAGTCAGGAAGTTAACAAGACCTACAGCCAGCCCATCCGTTTGCAAGTGGCGGTTATATACCCTTAAAAGTACCCGCTCGTCAAGCAAATCTTTACAGATTCTTCAATCTTTTTTTAAAAAAGCACGATAATGACGCATCCAAAATTAAAGGAGACTGAAACTCTGTCTTCTACAACCGAAAAAAATCCAAAAAAACGGATATGCTGGCCTATAGAAAGCATCCCATAAAAAAGAAATAATATTACAAAACAAGGTTTAAATTACATTGTTGCCGAAATCTGCCGTGCTAATGCGAGCAGCGCCTTTTGGCTATCATGCTCCGATACTTTGTTTGGCCGTTCAAAACCGCACACAACGCACCGATGGAGGAGCATTTGCTCCCCCTTTTTACTATAAATCCCAACAGGTGCCATCAATCCCCCGCATTCCGCAGCGCGATCCCCCGGATGGATATCCACATGACGACTATGTAAACACTCCGGACAATGATTTGTGTACCCATTTCCGGTCACAGATGCACCACAATGCAGACATATAAAATCCTCAACACGTCTCGAAAATTTTTTAGTGGTCATAATAACAATAATCCATCATTCTTATATTTTTAGATTGCGTATCACGTATAAATACCAGCTTGCCGTAAATTGGCAGCTTGATTATACTTGTGCAAATTCTTTCTAAACTCATCCCAGGCTTATTTATTATGCGCAATCTTTTCATTTTGACCAGTGTTTTGATCTTTGTTTGTCTGATATCCTCCTTTGCAAACGCAGGAACGACGACAGACCCTAAATTAATCGGCACGTACGGCGATTGGTCAGCCTATAGCTTTAAAGAGGATGGGAACAGTGTTTGTTATATTCTTTCAAGCCCTAAAAAGGCCGCCGGCGCTTATAAAAAACGCGGGGAAATCTTTGCAACCGTTACACATCGCCCGGCCGAAAAAAGTTTGAATGTTTTTTCAGTCATTGCAGGCTATAGCTATAAACCTCAAACCAGCGTTACGCTAAATATCGATAAACAAAAATTTGTCCTTTTTACCCAAAAGGATTCGGCTTGGGCACCAGATCCAACCACCGATAAAACAATTGTGGATGCCATGCGAAAAAGCAAAATAATGACAATCACCGGAACATCATCAAAAGGGACAAAAACAACAGACACATATGGCTTAAAAGGAACCGCCGATGCTTTTGCAGCGATTGCAAAAGAATGTGGAATGACAACACCTTAAGCATAAACCAGACAAAGGATATAACAAATGTTCTGGCGACCAGATATTGTGCTGGACCCGCTGCCCCGGCGTGTTACACTGGACCGCGGCGAATGGACCGATCCCCGGCGTCACAACCGCACCGTTCCCTATAAAATATATGTCCCCGATCCTTTGCCCCAGGATCAAACATTTCCGGTCATTTTATGGTCCCATGGACTGGGCGGATCACGGGATGGGGCGGGTTTTCTGTCTCGATTTATCGCAAGCTATGGGTACATTATTGTCCATTTAACCCACCCGGGTACCGACACTTCGTTATGGGAAGGGAAAGAGGGGCATCCATGGGACGTCATCAAAAAAACACATATCCCACGTCATGCTGTCTTAAATCGGTATAAAGATATTCCTTTTTCCCTTCAGCAACTTAGGAAAATGCAGGATCATCCGGATATCGCTTATGGTCCGCGCATGGATCTGACCCGTCTGGGGATGTCCGGCCATTCGTTCGGGGCCATGACCACACAAATTATGGCAGGACAGCGAATCCAGCGCGGAAAGCGGCATTATAACCTGCATCTGCCGGATTTTAAGGCCGGCATTCTATACAGCCCGGTCCCCAACCGCAAAGACCCCGCCGATCCCGGTTTTATCTATGGCGGGATCAAAATCCCCTTGCTGCATATGACAGGAACCGATGACGAAAGTCCGCTGGAACAATTTGGATACAGTAAACGAATAAAAATATTCGAAAATATCCCCAAAGACCAGGGACAAATGCTGCTGGTTCTTAAAAACGGAGATCATATGGTATTTAATGGATCCCGCGGTGGATTGGGCACCAGCACCGACCGCGCCCGGCACGAAGAAGTGATCCAGATTCTCTCCCTCGCCTGGTGGGATTGGCATCTAAAAGAGGATAAAACCGCGCAGAAATGGTTATCTCAAGATACCGCAAAGGGAGCATGCGGCGTATCCGGTTTTATTTCAAATGACGCATCGCTTGAGGGCTGATTTTTCGGTTCTTTTTCAATAAACTTGTCAATAAGTGTTTTTAAAACTGCTCCACGCATATCATCCCCATCCCCTGATATCTGAAAGCGATTGCGTATGGATTGAACCAAACCATCACTCATCTGGGCCACAATACCCATCCCGCCATTTTGTAAAGACATAATCTTCTGAAGCTCCAATCGTCCCATCAAAATTTGCTCGGAACAAAAATGATTTAAACACGCCTCTGATAATGTTCTTACATTAGGTTTTTCAGGCGAGAAACCAGGAATCACACCAGCAAGCCGCGATACTTGATCCGCTGACAAAGTAACCTCTACGTTATACATCTCCGTTCGTGCAAATGTTTCGTTTATACCCATGGCGACACACCCCTTTTTTACAGATGAACCTTATTATAAAACAAGAAAACCTATAAATCGCTAATACAGCCTATTTTTAACATATTTTATTCACCTACGTTTGTAGGTATAAGTTATGTAAATATATGATTTTTCTTGTAAAGTCAAGCTGATTTATGATGTGCTTGATCATTGCTATCAGAGAATAGATCACATCTTGGCCAAAGGGGAGAAAAGCCATGACTTTTATTCGAGACATAATGACCACAACATGCACCTGGGTTTCACCGGAAATCAGTATTGCAGGTGCCGCAAAAATCATGCGCGATCAGGATATCGGATGCGTCCCGGTGGGGGAAAACGACCGCTTAATTGGCACATTAACAGACCGCGACATCGTGATCCGCGTGATCGCCAGCAAACGCGACGCCACCGAAATTCCAGTGCGTGATGCCATGTCAAAGAAGTTACTGTACTGTTTTGACGATCAAACGGCCGATGAAATCGTCCAAAACATGGCTGCGATGCAAATCCGCCGGCTGCCGGTTGTGAATCGCCAAAAACGTCTGGTTGGCATGGTTTCATTTGCCGACCTGGCCAAGGCCGCCACACCAGACCTGTATGCAAAGGCGCAGGCGCAGATTGTTTCCAAACCCCAAAAAGTTGGAATCAAGGCCGTAAATCAGGCATAACCGCTTGGTTTATCGCTGTTTTCCAGATTTGCGTGGTGCCTCACGCGCGCTCTTGTATTGACAGGGCACGGGTTTGCATGATTAAGTGCGATCCGTGCTGTCATGCGCCCGTAGCTCAGTGGATAGAGCGCTGCCCTCCGGAGGCAGAGGTCATAGGTTCGAATCCTATCGGGCGCGCCATTAAACCAGAAATACCACCTTATATAGGTTCAAAAACCGATTTCATCCCTGAACCTGTTGGAACAGATTTCTGCCCAGCTTCGATAGCACGTTCTTGCTGGGTTATGGGATGAAGCTCTTTTAAATCATTATAAAGATGTTCCAAATAACGTGGATTTCTCATAAATTGATCAGGCGAAACTCCTTCATAAAACGAAGTACGTCCCTTATGTCCAGCAGAAATATCGTTATCAATCCCTGGGGCCCCAAAAGTACTGTATTTTTTAAAAGAACTATTCAAATCTACGCCAACCCCCTTTGCATGGTCACGCGTAAGCCCATTTGAATTCACCCCCCCAGAACGACCAAGAGAAACTGCATGATAATTCATATCACGATCCGAATTCCAATGTGCACGCTCAGCACTCTTTGCAAAAGCCAACAATACTTCCGGTCCAGTTCCTTCGGTTAAAACCTGCCGACCTTGCCTAGTATCATCCAGAACAACACTATTACCCTTCATACAATCATCTAATACAGGAGCTGCTCTTTCACCATCTGGAAAATATCCCTTTATTTCCCCAGTCCCACGATCAATTTGCTGTGTATCCAAGGTGGCAAACATTTGGCCACGAGAATCCAACATTTCAATATTTGTATGGGTGGAAGCCATATAGGGTATAGAATAAGCACCAGAAACTAAACGAAAGCCGGGATTATTAAAATCAGGTTGACGAATCAGATTTTGTATCTTCCCGCGCATAAAATCCGGATTGGTCCGATCAAAACCATCAAAAGCGAAACACTGAATACCGGACGCATGATCTGGTAAGGCAGGTAAATTCGACATTAGATTAATCCTTTCTAAAAATCTACAAAAGTAAAAAAGATAAATGCAGAATATCAAAAGAGAATTAATTATATGTAAATTTAAAGCCCTTGGGCAGCAAGGCCTTGCTTTTGACGTTTATCCAATGCCTCAACCGAAAATCCATCAATCATCTCGTTAAAGACCCGGTACCAATTCACCTCGGCCTTCAGGTGAAGGAATACAGACCCCAGGCCCAGCGCCGCGCGGTCCATAAACACGAATTCTCGCGGCACCGTCACCCCGCCCACTTCACGTAATTTTTTGTGCACTTTTTCGGCGGTCTCTCGGCCATAGATCCCATTTGTCACCTCACCAATCGGGCGTACCCGATCCTCCATCAGCGTGGCATATAAAAACCGCGCCCAAATATTCAGTGTCTCGATTTGATCTTTACTCAGCCCCGTAAAGCCCCATGTTTCGTATGCATGAACGGCCAACGGAATATTGTCTGTCATCAGGGCATGATACAAATCGATGACCCCACCCACAAATTTGGCATCAAAGATACGAATGCACCCAAAATCCAAAAGATTAATGGAATAATCATCCCGCACCGTATAGTTGCCCAAATGCGGATCTCCATGAATAATTCCATATTCATAAAAGGGAATGTACCATGCCCGAAACATATTCAGCGCCAATGTGCTGCGGTCTTCTTTATGGGCATCAACAAAATTGAGTATCTTGTCGCCATCAAGCCAGGTCGTCACCAAAAGCCGATCGGTTGAAAGATCACCTACGACCTCTGGCACATGAACCCCAGGTTCGCGCGAAAGCATCCCGGCATAAAGGCGTGTATGCCGCGCTTCGCGCACATAATCCAGTTCCTCGTATAACCGATCTGATAATTCCTGATGGATATAACTGGTTTTAATGGATGGATCATACCGTTCATATATCGAAAAAATAATCTTCAGCTGATTTAAATCAGCCTCAATCGCCGATCGCATATCTGGATATTGTAACTTGCAGGCAACCATGCGGCCATCATGAAGGCGTGCCCGGTGTACCTGCCCCAAACTGGCCGCTGCCGCCGCATCACGATCAAATACGGCAAATCGCGTTTCCCAATCATCGCCCAGTTCCGCACGCATACGCCGACGTACAAACGGCCACCCCATCGGCGGCGCATTGGACTGAAGCTGTTGGAACGCCTTGGCATATTCAGGGGGAAGCGCCTCAGGGATCGTGGATAAAATCTGCCCTACTTTCATCAACGGGCCTTTAAGGTTCCCCAAGGCGGATACAAGCTGCGCCGCATGTTCTGGTTGATTAATCTTCACGCCAAAAAAACGTTCACCCGCCAAGCGGGCAGCAAGACCAGCGGCCGTCCCCGATACTTTCCCATACCGCGAAAGACGCTGGACCCACGACCCATTTTCCGTATTTTTATCCATCAATACTCAACCATCTTTTTTATCTGATAACGACGATAAGAATACCGTACTTCCTTTGATAGAAAAGTCCAGCCCTATCCCCTCACCCCATTTGGCACACTGTTTGCAACCCCTTCTTTCAAAAGGAAATGACAATATGGTTACCGTTAACCCACTTGATTCAGCATTATCAGGCTTGCGGATGGCCCAGCAACAACTGGGGGTCATATCAGCCAACATCTCAAACGTGCAAACGGATGGATACACCCGGAAAATTTTGCCGCAATCCACACGTACAATCGAAGGCGTATCGATTGGCGTTAAACCAGATACAATCATCAGAAAGGTGGACTATTCCCTTGTTCGGGATATGTGGGATCAAATCGCGCAAACATCAGCATTAGATATCAAAGCAACATACCTGGGACGAATTCAAGATTTTCATGGCGCATCACAAAGTGAAACCAGCTTTGCGGCAGAAATTTCCCAGTTAAAGGATAGCTTTTCGGCTCTATCTGATGAACCAGAAAACGTTTATCTGCAAAATGCTGTTATCCAACAAGCAGATGTATTTGCCAGAAAGATGAACGATTTTTCTGAAATGATCCAAGAACTCAGAAACGATGCAGACGAACAAATGGTACAGGGCGTTACGCGTGTAAACTCTCTTTTAGAACAAATAGCCGAGCAAAACCAACAAGTTCTTATTAATAAGAACAAAGGATTAGGTTCAGCAGAAAACGAAGATTTACGGGACAAGGCTGTCAAAGAATTAGCCCAATATATTGATATCACGTTTTTTACACGTGGCGATGGCGCCATGGTTGTCCAAACAAAATCAGGTGTTCAATTGGCCGATGAACTACCAAACACACTTTGGATGGAGGGTACAACCCTCGGAACAGATAAATACTATCCAACATCAGCCAGCGGTATTTTTCTGGGCGGAGACCCAGATGAAAACGATTCCTCTTTTGATCTTATCCCCTATAATATAGGCGGAAAACTGGGGGCGCTTGCGGAACTGCGTGATGAAATCCTTCCCTCTTATCAGGCGCAAGCAGATGAACTTGCCTACAAAACAGCGCAGCGTTTTGACAATGAAGGACTTGCTCTCTATACCGATGAAAATGGCCAAATACCTTTGGATACGGCTCCAACAACAACACCATTATCCCCGGTTGAATACGTTGGATTCTCACGAACAATCCAGGTAAACCAAGATATTATCGATGATCCAACCCTGCTATATAATGGCACAGAAGGAGACACTCTCCAGGCTGGATCCAACGAAGTCGCACGTCGTATCATCGAATTTGCATTTGGAAACATTAACTATCAATCAGTGGAAGGATCGCGTGATATCAGGGTAAGCGTCAATCCAGCTGGCGATACACTACAAGAGAATATGGGGTTATATTCAAGTAATCGCATTGTTGGGACAAAAGATCTGACCCAATATACCACTGATGTCACGTCTGCTACAGGTAATCCATATACAACATCCACCGATCAATTCACCATTCGTATTTATGATACCCGTGTACCAGCAGACAGCGGAACAGTAACAATTGATATGAGTACCGTTGTAACAGCTTTTCCTGTTGGATCAGGGGGCATTGATAATGTTGCTGAACAAATCGCTGCATATATCAACTCACTTTCACCTGCAACATTCCCAGCTTCCATGGATGTTGTTGCATCTGTTAACACATATGGGCAATTATCTATTGCGACACGTGGTAATGTAACAATCGCAAACGGAACCATGGGAACAACCGGATTATCATATCTTGGCCTAGCATCCGGATCATATGAAACAACAGATCCTTATTTTGATATACAAGTTGGGAATTTACCCTCAAATAGGATTACAATTGAACCAGGCGATCTCGTCAGTCATTTAACAACAAAAATTGATGCAACAGAAGGCATCGCAACATCAGATATTGTCGTAAACGCAAGTGGATACCTGAGCTTTAGACCACAACGTGGCGGCGATATCCGTATAACAGGAGGATCATTCACAAGCATTGCGGGGTTTAGTACAGCCGGTGGGAACGATATTATCAAAGAAATTTTCGGCAATTCAGACCCTATATCAGATATCGCCCATGCAGCGTTCCGTACAACCCTGCTGGGTCCGGGGACAACCAATGATACCCATGTATCCGGAGCATCAACATTAATAGACTATGCACAACGTTCAATCAGCGCGCAATCTGTGGACCATACAAATGCTGTCTCCCAATATGCAGATGAAGAGCAATATCGTGCCACATTAGAAAAACAAGTTCTGGACCAATCCGGTGTAAACGTGGACGAAGAATTATCAAATATGATTATTGTACAAACAGCATATGCAGCAGCAGCGCGTGCAATCACAGCCGCTAATGACATGATGAAAGAACTTTTAGATTCATTTAGATAGATAGATAGATAGAGAAAAGGCAAAAAGATGGGTAATTCAATATCAACACTAGGACAAACAACCGAAAACAACATTCGGTTAAAAACAATGCGCTATCAACTGGATGATCTACAAAGACAGCTCACCAGTCAAAAGAAAGCAGAAACGTTCTCTGGTCTAGGTGATCAGGCAATTAAAGCGTTGCGCGCCAGAAACGTCATTAATCAAACAACAACATATCAGACAAACATATCCAATGGTATGACACGCACCAGAACAATGATCGATTCCCTCAAAGAATTTCGATCACAAACCAACATTGTTCTTGATTCGCTTACCGAAGAACTGCAGGCAGGCGATATCAATCTCGATCAAATACAAGATTTTGCGCATTCTGCTTTATCTATTGGTCGGGATCTTCTCAATACAAAAGATGGGGATCGATATCTATTAGCGGGGGGAGATACAGAAAACGCACCCATCGATAAAGATGGGGTTCATGAAGTATATATGCGAAAGCTTTTTGATGATTGGCAAGCCGGTACAATTACTACAGATTCCATCATAACAAGCTATAAATCAACGCCAGAAACAACAATGGGATATTCCGCGACTTTGGCGTCTGGATCTGCCCGTCATGTTTATGTCCGTGCCGATGTAACCGTCGAAGTCGACACAACGCTTTTTGCAAATCAAGATGGATTTAAAAAGATATTGAATGGCCTTGCTCTTCTTGATCAAATGGATATTGATAAAATTTCACTGGAAGACGATGATAACCCAGCAACAACACAAACAGCTCCAGGCGCAGATGCCGAAGAACAGCGCGATAATTTTTTTGAATTATACGAGGATATTATTAACCACATAAAAGATGGTGTCACAGAATTAAATCGCGAAGAACAGCGATTAGAACGCGCAAATTTAACGCTTGATACCGTCAATAAGGAACATACATCGGACAAGGTTGCGCTTGAAAATCTTATCAGCGATGTCGAAGATGCTGACACATCTGACGTAGCCGTTAGAATCAGTATGATGCAAGTGCAGCTATCAGCCGCATACCAAGTAACCGCGAGAATTGGTCAATTAACGCTATCGAACTTTATCTAACGACCATGGTTGGCTCACGCGCAGGTTGTACAACCAAAACAGGGACACCGTTTTCGGTCTGAAGTTCGGCAACAAGTCGCGGATACCCTGGCACCTGACTGCATGTGATCAAAAGCTGTTCGACAGCATCTGTAAATGTTGCATTATATGAAAGTGGCGATGGCAGAACCAATGAAGAATCCCCCATATAAACAAGTGTCACACGGCTTTGGCTCGCCCATTTTTGCAAGACCCCTTTAACACTCTCACTCATTTTTGCTGCATAAATATTCTGACGTTCCGAATTATATCGTTCAGCATATGGGGTCGATG
>CAZQLB010000044.1:0-11096 GCA_964593915.1 uncultured Pseudobdellovibrionaceae bacterium | reverse complement strand
CGTCTACTTCGTTCCTGTATGTCGTGATATGAAAATTTGTCTCTTGTGATTTAGATTTACGTCGTTCTGAAATCAGTATTCAGTCACGAATAGCCACTTTTTTAGCAAGGATAATAAAACTGGTGGCTGGATTTCCAAGTGGATTTAGTTCTTCGTCCATTAAACGAAAGCGCCCTTCAAAATGTTTCTTGATATAGGCATCATCCCAATGTGGCGCCGAATACAAAACCCGCAAGCCCAATTCGTTAAACGTTTTGTGGTATTCACGTTCATTGAAAAAGGTGTATTCCTTTGGTACTTCGGATGACCATTTGGCGCGCGCATCTTTACGCATAATGAATTCATAGGCCCATTTATGCGGCAGGCGGAAAAGACGTGTACGCGGGAAACGAGCCGGCATTTCTTCAAGGAAAAAACCAGAGCTGGCCGGATCGTCCTGCATTGTCGCATATTCGGAATACCACACCAAAAGATCAGGGTCTGATAATTCTTCGATTTTTGTGCTGCGTGACGGGGTATCCGGCATTTCCATTAAAACGAGATCATCCGCATTGGCGGGTTCGGCAAAGTCCCGGACCATCAATGTCCCGCCTGGTTTCAAATACCGTTGGCATTCACGCAAGGCACCACGGACAAGGCGAACGTTAAAATCACTATGGGAGAAAATTTCGTGTAGAATATTATTGCAGATGATGGCGTCTACACTATCTTCGGGCAGGGCATTATCCATCAGGTTGCCCGTCCGGAATTCCAGATTGTCCCGTTTAAACCGATCTTGTGCCGATTTAATCGTATCGGCGTTTTTGTCGATTCCGACAAATTTCATCGTAGGGCTTAAAACCGCCATGACATAAGCCATGGCTCCATCCCGGCATCCGATATCGGCAACGATGGATCCAGGTTCCAGAACCAGGTGCGCGAGCGCAAACCAGGCCCGCTTGATTGTCCAGGGCGGGATGGTTTCTAGGATTTTGGCGACTTCGGGGTCAAAAAGGCGATGTACAGCGGCATTGGGAGGGGAAGGGGCAGCTTCATTCTGTCCGGCCCGAGCCCCCGTTTCGGGTTGGCTGGCACGGCGGTGGCCAGATCGAAGGTGTGGGGTATCATTCATATCGTTCACAGTTGCCCCTTAATGATGCCCTGTTATATACAAAACGGCATGAAAAAGCTACTCTTTTCCCGTTTCTCATTATAGCATATAAGCCGTTAAGAAGAGAAAATGGGAAAAGGAATTGGATGCGAGGATAAAATTGCTAAAACGCGAAATTTTATTACGTAAAAATACCCTGCTTCGTGCCAAAAGCCGGATAATCGGCCGAATGGCTCTGAACGCGATATTGCCGGCCCGATGTCCGATAACGGATAAAATCGTCGAACAACCTGGTCAAATCCATCCTTCTGCCTGGTCTGATGTGCATTTTATGGCTGGACCATTGTGCTCTTGTTGTGGAATTGAATTTTCTATTGATATACAAGGAGATAATATATGTTCTTCGTGTATAGAATTAAGTCCAGAATATGACTGCGCGCGCGCTGTTTTTATCTATGATGCCGGCAGTAAAAATATGATTTTAAAATTTAAACATGCAGATCAACCCTTTCTTTTAAAAACATTTTTACCATGGCTTTCTCAATATGGGGCACTTTTTCGGGATCATACGGATGTTATTGTGCCTGTTCCGTTGCATCGGTTTCGTTTGCTCAAACGCCGGTATAACCAAGCCGCCCTATTGGCTCAGGCGCTGGCGCGGGCATGGGGGACGGTTTATGATCCCGTCACCCTTTATCGCCGAAAATCAACGCCTTCCCAGGGGAATATGACAAAATCTCAGCGGGCTGAAAACGTGTCTGCTGCCTTTGATGTGCGGGGGACAAAACCATTTTCCGGAAAACGGGTTTTGCTGGTGGATGATGTTTATACAACTGGGGCAACGGTGAACGCCTGTGCACGGGTTTTGAGGCGGGCGGGCGCGGCTCAGGTGAATGTGCTGACGTTGGCGCGGGTACAATCGGATTTTGATGCACGCTAAAAGGAACAAGAACTATCCTATCCCGGCGCCCACCCGAATTTCATAACGATATGGCGTAAAATTGGAATGCCAGCGAGCGCCGCAAGACCGAAGCGCCGCGTTTTCTGAAGAACCGGGTGAGATGACAGGATAAGCCGGTTTAATCCATCAACAGCCCATAAACGGGGGCGTAAATCGGCCCACCGGGCGCGTTCGTAGCATGATAGAACGTAAGGCGAGCCCAGATCTCCGCCCGTGCGATAAGCGGTTATTAAAATATGGGCCAGATCATCGGCATCGCGCAGAGATAAATTTAATCCCTGGGCCCCGGATGGGGGGATAACGTGTGCTGCTTCGGCCATCAGGGCGATGCGATGCGACGTTAATTTTTGGACTTTAAGCAAGATAATAGGCCACGACTGGGGCAGTGTTACATCTGTGATCGTTCCCAAAACGTTATGGGTTTGGTCCTGAAGGGCGGATTTAAAATCATCGGGGGACATAGATAGATATTTCTGTGCGTCGTCCGTGCGTTCCATCCATACAACGCTGGATGTAAATCCGCCCGCAAGAGGAACAAGGGTAAAGGGGCCTCCAGGACGATGAAATTCAATGGATGTATTATGGTGGGGAAGGGTGTGCGAGCAGGTACAGGTGATCGCGGTTTGTTTATAATCTATCTTTTGCGTTGGTGTTCCGCATAAATCGCGAATTTTTGATGCGCGGCCATCCGCGCCAATTACAACGGCGCCTTCTATGTCTCCTTGATCCGTATGAACAATAATCGATTTGGATGAAGATGTCATGTCGCTGATCGTAGCCGGAGCAATGATCGATACACACGGTAAATCGGTTGCCTGTTTTAAAAGAGCCTGATGCAAAACGCTGTTTTTAATATTCAGGCCGAAATAAGGTTCGTTAATTTCGGATGATGTAAAATCAAAACGGTCTTGTGCTGTATCCCCCCTCCGGCTTGAAAGATCAATCAAAGAAAGCGTTTCAAGCGGGGCGGTCCCTTCAAGCGTTTCAGGGGTGATTCCCGCCCGGTGTAAAACCAAAGCAGATGGACGCAGCAATGCTGCCGTCCGGTTATCATCCCGTGGTTTTTCCAGAGTTTGCGGATGTTGATCCACAACGGTACAAGGAACTCCGGCTTGCCCCAAAAGACAAGCAAGGGTTAATCCGGCGGGCCCTGCGCCAATTATGACCACTGTGTTTTGCATTTAAATACGCTAATATGATTTCTTGTATTTGAAAATAATAGGTGTGTATACAATGTCAACAATAATAAAAACGGCGATTATTCAATTTACATCTGGTCCGGATATTGATGCAAATGTGCGCCTTGTGACCGAATATATCTGGGCGGCGGCAAGGGAAGGGGCACGATTTATTACAACACCCGAAAACACATGTCATATTCGTGGCCAGATGCGCGAAAAATTATCGACTGTGACAGATGATGTCAACACAAGGATCATTCAGCATTTTAAGAATCTAGCGCAAAGTCTGGGGGTTTATATTCTGGTTGGATCTCTTTCTGTGCGTGTCGGACCGGATAAATTGGCGAATCGTTCTTATTTGTTTAATCCAGAGGGGAAAAACCCCGTTACATATGATAAAATCCATTTGTTTGATGCAGATGTTGGGCCCTGTGGTTATCGTGAAAGTGACGTTTTTGTCCATGGTGAAAAAGCTGTTTTAACACAGGTAAATGAGGCATCCGTGGGGATGACCATTTGCTATGATATACGTTTTCCGCATTTATATCGGACCCTGGCCAAGGCAGGGGCACAGATTATCACGGTGCCGGCGGCATTTGCGTGTGAAACCGGAAAGGCGCATTGGGAATCGCTTTTGCGTGCACGCGCAATTGAAAACGGCGTTTATATTGTCGCTCCTGCACAGACAGGGATCCATGAAGGAGGACGATCCACACATGGTCATGCCATGATTGTTGACCCATGGGGTGAAATTATTGTGGAAATTCATCCGGATGAAAGTGGATATCGCATGGCTGATCTGGACATGGGACTTGTTGCCCGTGTAAGATCACAAATCAAATCGCTTTCTCACGATTGCCCCTTCTCCCTTGAAAGTAGTGCTCTGTCATGAATGTATACGTTGCTGGTGAAACAAAAAATCCTAAAAGCATGGTCATCTTGCTGCATGGATATGGGGCAAATGGCCAGGATTTGATCTCTCTATCCCGCGATTGGGCATCGGATTTACCGGATACGATTTTTATTTCGCCTGATGCGCCGTTTCCCTGTGATATGGTTCCCCCTGGTGTAACCGGATCGTATCAGTGGTTTTCGATACGTGATGTCTCACCGCTTTCTTTTTTGAATGGTGCTTATGACGATGCGGCGCGATCTGTTATGCCAACACTTATGGCCTTTATTCAGCAGCAGTTGGAAACATATCATGTCTCTCCAGAAAACCTGGTTTTATGTGGTTTTTCCCAAGGCACCATGATGTCCCTTTTGGCAGGCGTGCGGTTTTCTGGACCGATCGGCGGGATTTTGGGATATGCTGGCGCTCTTTTAAACGGACATGATTGGGGGCAAAATCCCCCCAAAAAACCCCCGGTTTGCCTTGTACACGGTATGGCGGATCCGGTTGTGCCGATCGCCGCATACTATCACGCTGCAAAGATGCTTCAGGATTATGGATTTCCGTTTGAGGGGCACACCATTCCGGGATTGATGCACGGTATTGATCAGGCCGCTATTGCGTATGGGCGGCAGTTTCTGGTCCGTGTTTTAAAGTCAGATACGATTAAATTGTAAAATATTATTACGCATTGCACTATATTCCCCTTTTACATCGTTGTGCGGTGCCATATCTCCTTTTTACAGGAGATGGGAATCTATGATAGACTGAAAGAATAGGTCGGTTCATCCAAATGGGGGAGATTTGATGACAGACAGGGAAATGTCGCTGGATATGTGTCATGCGTTGGTCTTAAATGCGGACTACCGTCCTTTAAGTTATTTTCCGTTATCTGTTATCCCCTGGCAAGATGCGATCCAGGCGATGATGCGGGATCACGTAACAGTCCTGTCCGAATATGCAACCGAGGTTCATTCACCCAGTACGACATTTAAATTACCATCTGTCCTTGTCCTTAAGGAATATGTACCGAATAAAAAATGGGCCGCGTTTACGCGGCTTAATGTTTTCTTACGGGATCATTTTTCATGCCAGTACTGTGGTGAGCGGTTTAAAACCCATGAATTAACATTTGATCATGTTATCCCTCGATCACGGGGCGGGCGGACAACATGGGATAATATTGTCACGGCGTGTCATACGTGTAATCTTAAAAAAGGAAATAAACTGCCGCACGAAATTCGTATGTATCCGGCCACTCAACCGATACAGCCGTCACTTTTAATGCTGCAAAAGGCAAGCCGAAAGGTCAATCCAAATCGTTTTCATGATAGCTGGCGGGATTACTTGTACTGGGATTCTGAATTAGAAGAAACGGTTTAATCTTTTTTATTTTTTAGATAAAAAAGATGGGGTTATCGCAAATAAAGCCGCTAAAAATACGCTCCAGATCCCATTGTATCCGGCCATCGAAATACCCAAAAACGCAAATTGCACTTCGTCACAGCGAACAATCGGAGCGGATTTGATACGAGCAAGAAAATCGGACGCAGATAAACCCGAAAGGGTGGATCCTGTGCACTCATCCGTGCCTGTCCACCATCCGTATTCAACACCAACTTGGAAAAAGGCAATGCCTGCGCCAATCAAAAATGAAAGCGCCGCTAAATAAAGCATAAAACGCGCGGCTTTTGGCATAGTACGGGCCAGAAGCATGACGATAACCCCAATGCCAATACAGGCAGCGTAGGGGATGCGCTGGTATAAACAAAGGATACAGGGCTTCAAGCCAAAACCGTATTCCGCTGTATAGGCAAATAAAAGTGAAAAAACAGAAACAGCAATCGTCAATCTTCCCCAAAAAACAAAAGAGGAAAAATGAGAAAATCGTTCTAATTGCTTGATAAACATATTTATAATCTGATGCTAATTAAAGAGCATAGTAAAAATTGCATGCATCCCGGCCCATCCAATGATGCTGGCCAATATAATCCAGGCAAAGCACCATAAAAGCCCCAAGGTCGCACCAATCAGAGAGATAAGGCCATCATGACACAGCATCCCAAGGGCAATAATACAAATGGCAATAGCCGGCACAACATTTGTGAGGGGGAGGGGGATAACAATAATACAGGTAATGAACAGGCAGATTGCGCCCATAATCTTATACCCCGGACCGTCAATGATATGACCCATTCGGGGGTGGACATATTTCTCGGCCCAAATAAACCATGGCTTTGCCTGTTCAATCATCATAACAAATCCAGCCCGGGGAAGTGTTCGGTGAAGCACTTGGCCCGGTAGCCACAAGATTCGCCGTCCCATTGTCTGCTGTATTGTTATGTAAAAAAGTGGCAGCGAAAGGAATATATGAATACCGGGCAAGGGGATAGGCAAAGCGCAAAAAAGGGCAAAGACAAGCAAAAGGCTGAGTAGTCCATGCTCTCCCAAATGTTTAACAAGATCTTTTACAGCAATGTTTTCTTCACGGTGCTGGTCCACAAAATCCTCAAGTAACGCTAAAATAGACAGACTGGAATGGGGGGGCATGGATTTTAAACCTTTCCACAAAAAAAGACTTTTTATTTATGCCCCAAACAAAAGACTTGTGCAATTCGAAAAGAACCGCTAAATAATGTCCACCTTTTTTCAAAAGCCCCTGTGGTGGAATTGGTAGACGCGGTAGACTCAAAATCTACTGTCCTTACGGACGTGGGAGTTCAAGTCTCCCCGGGGGCACCATTTATTATGCTATATTGCAATCTTATAGAAATAATCTATTCTCTATGGTAAGTACAATGTATTTCGGAGATATGGATGAGTACAGCAGAATATCCAATTCAAAAGGATGGGCGTAGGTCCTTGGTGATTATGTTCAGGGAAGCTGAGCGTTTTTTAAGCAATTTTTATCCATGTAACGTTACTCTTCCGGCTGAACGTTTGATGATTGGTGACAGGAGCATAGAGTTGCCCGAGATGGAATGTCCTTCCACCGAGCATGCATATATGGCTTGGAAAACAATCGATCTAGATACGCGTCAAAAAATGCTAAGGATGGAAGCTGGTGATGCCAAAGAGTTTTCGCATCAAGAAGGATTCCCGAAAAGGCCTGATTTCTCAGATAAAGGGCGGATATCAATTATGTATTCTGTTAATGCTCAGAAATTTAGTGATCGGCACCCAGTTCTTTTACAACAATTATTGGACACAGGTGAAATGACTCTAATTGAGGGGAATACGTGGGATGATACCTTCTTTGGTGTCGATTTAACCCTTGGATATGGATATAATTTTCTTGGCCGTATTCAAATGGATATTCGCCAAAGACGAAGAGCTCAGGCTGGTGGGGATACAAGACCTCTCATTGATTATCAGCTTCCTGTGGACCTGGACCTGTTCATATAAAACAGGGCTACAACGGGGCTACGGCTTTTACCGTACGTGCTTTCTAATTCGCCGCATAAGCCAGAAGTAAAGCGGATAGGGGAGCATATCCATAATTTTCATCAGAAATGTAAAACATTTTGGAAAGTGGATCTCAAAAGATCGTCCCTTTAACCCCCGTATGATGGCCAGGGCGGCTTTGTCCGCCGTAATCATCATGGGCATGGGGAATGTATTTTTGCGGGTCATGGGGGTGTCAACAAAACCGGGGTTGATCACGCGGATATCAATTTTTGTATTCTGATATTCACAGCGGAGGGATTCGGCAATGTTGATGATCGCGGCTTTTGTGGCGCAATAGGGCTGTCCAGTCGGAAGGCCCCTGTATCCCGCAACACTGCCGCATAAGGCAAGTTGCCCAAAGCCCTGATGGGTCAAAAGGGGTAAAACCGCCTGAATAATATGCAGTGTGCCCATAACATTAATGTCGAAAAGCGCGCGTGCGCGATCAATATCAAGCCGATCAAAAGCGGTCGGCATGCTTTGCCCCGCCATAATAATAATACGGTCAATACGTCCATAAAGCGCATGGATGTAGCGGGCTGTTTCTATACAGGCTTTTTCATTTGTGATATCCAAAACGGATGTACAGGGTATCTTAACCCATGGACGATCCGATGTAATATCCTGAACCAGTTGGTCCAAAAGATCTTGGCGTCTGGCGGATAAGATAACTTGATATCCCCTATCTGCATAGGCAAGACCAAGTGCTGCGCCAATTCCAGAACTCGCCCCGATAATCCATATAATTTCTCTTTGATCATTTGTCATTTTTTAACATTAACCAAAATAATCAAAAAAGAAAACAGGATCCTGTAGGGGAACAGGATCCTGTTAAGTCAGGCGCATTGCGCTAGGGGCTAGTGCCGGGTGGGGCCACCCGTTTGTGCGCCAATTCCTGTCTGAGCACGGATAAACTGCGCGTCAAATAAAGACCGATCATAAATTCCTTGTGTCGACATATCTGTTTTCGAAAAGAACCATGTCGATAAAAATGCAAGTCCCATCGAAAACAAAGCTGGATATTCATAGGGGAAGATGGCTTCTTTAAATCCAAAAATACCAACCCATACAACGGGTCCCAGGATGACAAGGCCAACAGCGCTTATTAACCCCAATGTTCCGCCAACGACGGCCCCACGTGTCGTTAACCCTTTCCAGTACATTGATAAAATGAGGATTGGGAAATTGGTGCTTGCCGCGACCGCAAAGGCGAGACCAACCATGAAGGCGACGTTTTGATTTTCAAACACAAGTCCCAGAAGAACCGCAAGGATACCAAGTCCGATTGCGGAAACTTTTGAAATGCGTACTTCATCCTTCTCGTTGTGGACCCCATGACGGAATACGTTGGCGTAAAGATCATGAGATATTGCCGATGCCCCCGCAAGAGTAAGTCCCGCAACAACCGCAAGAATTGTTGCAAATGCAACTGCAGATATGAACCCCAGCATCATATCACCACCCAGTGCATGGGAAAGGTGAATAGCCGCCATATTATTTCCGCCGAGTAAAGCACCTTTTTCCGTTAAATAAGCTGGATTTGTTGATACATAGACAATTGCACCAAATCCGATGATAAAGGTTAGAATGTAAAAGAAACCAATAAATCCGGTTGCATAGAATACAGATCTACGTGCCTGTTTTGCATCAGGGACTGTGAAAAAACGCATTAGAATATGCGGCAGACCCGCAACACCAAACATCAATGCAAGTCCCAATGATAAGGCAGATACAGGATCAGCCACCAGTTTCCCAGGGGCCATGATTGATATGCTATCTTTATGAACTTTCACAGCATCTGCGAACAAGGATTCGAAACTGAATCCATGATTCATCATGACGATAAAGGCAATAATTGACGCCCCTGCCAACAAAAGAATCGCTTTGATGATCTGAACCCATGTGGTTGCAATCATACCACCAAATGTGACATAGATGATCATCAGAGTTCCTACAATCAAAACGGCTGCTTCGTACGGTAGGCCAAAAAGAACCTCAATCAACTTACCAGCTCCCACCATTTGGGCAATCAAATAAAGGGCAACGGTGGTGAGTGTACCAAATGCCGCAAGTGTTCTGATAGGGACACGTGATAATCGCATGGAAACAACATCTGCGAACGTATATGTGCCCAGATTGCGGAGTGGTTCAGCCAAAAGAAAAAGAACAATCGGCCATCCAACCAAGAACCCAATGGAATAGATAAGCCCATCAAATCCTGCTGTATATACAAGCGCAGATATTCCAAGGAATGATGCAGCCGACATATAGTCCCCGGCAATAGCCAAGCCATTTTGAAACCCTGTTATTTTTCCGCCAGCAGAATAAAAATCTTTTGTTCCTGTCATGCGCCGGGCTGCGACATACGTAATGACAAGAGATATGCCAACAAAAAGAAGAAACATGAAAATAGCTGTATAGTTTGTATGGGTCATGATGCATGTCCCTCCTTGTCATTATTTTTGGTGTGTGTTTTTCTAAGTTCATTCAGCATAGGTTCGATTTTTGAATTCGCAAAATAGCTATATATGCCCGTTAAAATGAATGTCAGAATGATTAATGAAAAACCAAACAGGATACCTATGCTGGTTACACCTTCACCTATAGGTTTTGCAAGAAGAGATGGGAAAAAACCAAGCGAAAGAATAAACAAAGCATATACGCCAAGTATGATCATAGAAAGTGGCCATATGATAACAGAACGTAATGATGTGATTTGCTTATAGAGTTCATCATCTTTTATAGGAAGGAGTGGGCTATCTGTCATGTGGAGTCCTTTCTCGTTTTTTGAAATTTGTTTCAAAACAATGGTCGATGATAAAAGGCGTCATATGTGTTGTGATAATTTGACTGTGCATAGCGCCAAGACCTTCATGGTCCAATGGCTTTTCATGGCCGGGCCGATTAGGAAAAAAATACATCACAAATTTTCTAATCATATTCCCATTGTATGGGGTGTTGTTGCAAAAAGTCACGCCGCAGTGCACCAATAAAACATTGAATTTTATGGATTTTTTATATAATTCCAACCATTTTTAATAATCAAAAAATCAGAAAACAGAAATTATAGATAGATATCAACTTTATGCGTATATTCATCATCAACAAGCGGAACCCAAAGGTCAGGTAATGTTTTTCGGTCGAGCATCACACGCTTGTATTGTTCATCTTGTATGAATACAGATATATCATAGTTCGTTTTTTTATAGCGATATAAAATCTTATACGTTCGGATATGATCTGGAAGACAGGGGGTTATATAAAGTTTATCTCCTTGTCTTTTTATCCCTAATACATGTTCAATCATTAAACGATACATCCATCCGGATGATCCTGTATACCATGTCCATCCACCACGCCCTTTGTGCGGACTTTCGCTATATACATCAGCAGCCAGAACATATGGTTCAACCATATATTTTTGTATTTCATCATACGTATCAGAATGATGAATAGGGTTTATATATTGTAATATTTCCCATGCTTTGTTCCCATTGCCAAGAAAGGTATATGCCATGGCAAGCC